>JASHWA010000003.1 GCA_030044325.1 Bryobacteraceae bacterium | reverse complement strand
AATTGGTGGTGCAGGATGCGTTCGAAATCACGTGATGCCTGGCCGGATCGTAAGCATCCTGATTCACGCCGAGCACGATGGTGATGTCTTCGTTTTTCGCCGGCGCGGTAATGATGACCTTTTTCACGGGTCCGCGCAGATGTTTCGCGGCCTCCTTGGCTTCGGTGAACTTGCCGGTCGATTCGACCACGATCTCGGCGCCGAGGCCCGGAAAATCGATCTCGGCCGGATCTTTCGAATTGAAAATCGTGATTTCGCGCTCGCCGACGCGAATGGAATTGGCGCCCGCCTTGACCTCCTCCTGGAGCGTCCCAAGGATCGAATCGTACTTGAGCAGATGCGCCAGCGTCTTGGTGTCCGTCAGATCGTTGGCGGCGACAAACTCGACGTTCGAATTGTGCAGAGCGGCCCGAACTACGTTCCGGCCGATGCGCCCGAACCCGTTGATTCCAACTTTAATGGGCATAAATTTCAGTTTAGTGCTTTGCCGGCAAGCCCGGATTCTGGTCCGGCGGAGGCTTCGCCGGCTCGCCGACCATCCCCTGCTCGTTCAGGATCACGATATCCACGCGCCGGTTTTTGGCGCGGCCTTCTTCGGTGTCGTTGCTCGCCACCGGAGACGTATCGGCGTAGCCGGAAATGGACATGCGCTCGCGCGGCACGCCGTACTTATCCGAAAACAGCTCCATCAGCGAGATGCTGCGCGCCGCCGAGAGCTCCCAGTTGCTGCGGAAGCGCGGAGTATTGATGGGCATCGAATCGGTGTGCCCCTCCAGGCGCACCGGGTTGGGAATCTTCTCGATGGATTGCGCCACTTTTCCCAGCGCATCGTAGGCATCCGGTGAAATCGCGTCTTCGCCGGAAGGGAACAGCGCGGCCTGCGTGAAGCTGACCACCAGCCCGCGCGGCTCCATGTTGATCTGGATTTTCCCCTCGGCGATCTCCTTTTTGAGCTCCTCGCTGAGCACGTTGAGCGACGGCAGCAGCTCGGCGAGCTTCTGACTCTGTTTTTCCTCGGCCGACTTCTGCGCGCCGCCGGGGCCGCGCATCATGGCGTTGCCCTGGCCTTTGTTGTCGATCGATCCGCCCAGCACGGCGCTGATCAGCGACGCCATCTTCTGCCCTTCGAGCGCGCGCTTGACCGAATCGGAAACGGCCTGCGCCTTGTTCTTGTCGGTCTGCGAGCTGGCGAACATGACCACGAAAAACGCGAACAGCAGCGTGATGAAATCGGCGTAGGAGATGAGCCAGCGCTCGTGATTTTCGGCTTCGGAAGCTTTTTTCCTGCGCGCCATTTTACGCCTCCTTCCGCACGGCGGCCGCCGGCGCCTTTTCCCTGGCTTTCGATTTCTCTTTGGGCGGCGCGGAGCGAGCGTAGGCTTCCAGTTTCAGCCGGATCAACTTGGGGTTCAGCCCCTCGACGATTCCCGCCACCGCTTCGACGATGAGGTCCTTGCGCAGGCGCCCGGCGGCGATGCGCGCCTTGATTTTCGCCGCCGCGGGAAGAAACAGCAGGTTGGCGGACCCCACGCCGTACACCGTCGCGACGAAAGCGACCGCGATGCCGTGCCCCACTTCCTCGATGTTGGCGAGGTTCTTCATCACCTGGATCAGGCCGAGCACGGCGCCGATGATTCCGATGGTCGGCGCGTATCCGCCCGCGGCTTCGAACACCTTGGCCTCCGTCTCGGCGTGCTCGCATTCGAGATCGATTTCCAGTTCGAGCATGCCGCGGATCTCCTGAAGGTCGGTGCCGTCGATGGCCAGGTTCAGCGCCTTTCTGAGGAACGGGTCGGCGATTTTATCGGCTTCCTGCTCGAGCGATACCAGGCCGTTCTTGCGCGCCTTGGTGGCGTAGCCGATCACTTCGTCGATCAGGGCGCCGAGCGGCTCCACTTCTTCGCGAAACACGCCGGCGAAGCGCCGCAGCGCGCCCGCCACCACCGTTAGCGGCATGGAAACCAGAACCGCGCCGCTGGTGCCTCCGAGAACGATCATCGCCGCGGTGATCTGCGCGACGTCCTTCAGCTTCCCGCCTTCAAGCGTCAGCCCTCCCAGGATTCCCAAAAGCGCGACGGCCAGGCCCGCGATCGATCCGAAATCGATCCGTGCGTTTTTTGCCCCCGCTGCGGGCGTCTGAGGGTTGGTCGGTTTTTCGGGCTTGGGATTGTCCGGCATTTACGCGCTCAATCCTTCCCGCTCCATTTTTCGCAAGAGTGAATCGACCGCCGGAACTCCTTCACTTTGGCGATCACCTCCTCGACGCTCTCGAGCACCACGAACTTCTGGCCGTTGGTGAGGCTGATCACCGTGTCGGGGGTGGTTTCCATGTGCTCGATCAGATCCGAATTCAGAATCAGCGGAACGTGGTTGATTCTGGTCAGCTGGATCATGGCGATAGAGTCCCGACGAGAGTATCCTCGATGGTCTTATCGGATAAGAGGGGAGTTTTTTGACGGCGGGCCTGGCGGCGCACGCACTTCGGGCGTGTGCGTTCCTACTTCAACATTTCGGCGAGCTCGCGTAATTCTTTACGGACGGTTTCGAGCAGCGAGCTGTCCGGATCGGCGAACAGCGCGGTTTGCGCGCCGGCTTCCGCCGCAGCGGCGGCTTTCGCGCGCGGGCGGCGGACGGTTTCAGCTTTTGCAGCCGCGTTCTTGTTGCGGCCGTCGAGAAAACGCCGCGCGCCCTCGATGGTGAAGCGCTTCTCGTAAAGCAGCCGCTTGATTTCGAGCACCAGCTCGACTTCCTTGCGCCGGTACAGGCGGTGCCCGGTGCCGGACTTCTTGGGTCCGAGCGTGGGAAACTCAGTTTCCCAGAATCGCAGCACATACGGCTTGATTCCGGCCAGGCGTGCAACTTCGCCGATCCGGAAGTACAGCTTATCCGGAATTTCCAGGGCCGGGGGCACGGGAACGTTTTCGTGCGCGCTCATAAGGGTACCCTTATCATAATGTCTCCCCTCGCAGGAATCCATCCCGTCCGGGAGGCGCTTCGCGCGGGCCGTCCGATCGACCGGGTGCTTATCGCCAAAGGCGCGGCGAGCCCGCGCCTTCAGGAGATCATCGACCTGTCGCGCGAGCGCGGCATTCCCGTTCGATTCGAGCCGCGCGAGCACCTGGATCGCGCCTCCGGCGGCCCGCAGCATCAGGGCGTGGTAGCACTGGGCGCGGCCGAAAAATACGCGACGCTCGAGGAAACCATCGCCTCCGGCGGGCTGCACGTGATTCTCGACGGAATCGAAGATCCGCACAACCTGGGCGCGGTGATCCGCACGGCGCACGCGGCGGGCGCGGCGGCGGTGGTGATTCCGGAACGGCGCGCCGCGGGTCTGACGGACGTGGTGGCGCGATCTTCGGCCGGGGCGCTCGCCTACCTTCCGGTGGTGCGCGTGAGCAACATCAATCGCGCGATCGAACAGATCAAGAAAAACCGCTACTGGATCTACGGGCTCGACGAGCGCGGGGATCGGGATTACGACAAGGTCGAGGTTCTGTCACCCGCGGCGTTCGTTTTCGGAGCAGAAGGCCGCGGCCTGCACGAGCAGGTTCGCAAGCATTGCGATTTCCTGGTGCGCATTCCGCTGGCGGGCGGCGTGGCGTCGTTGAACGTGAGCGTCGCCGCGGGGGTGATGTTGTTCGAATGGAAAAGGCGATGGACGGCGGGCAGCACGATGAGGGTCGAATAAAGACCGCGTCGGAAGGGGGTTGACGGCTGGGTGCGGGATGTATTATTATTCAGTTGACTGAATAAACATTCAGTCGAGCGTACATGGCCACGCCGATCACCAGTTTTGTCAGCCCGCACGTCAGGCATCTGGCGTCCGATCTGGATCTCGATTCGGAGTCGCTGCTCAATCTTCTGGAACTGGCGGCGCAGGTGAAGCGCACGCCGGCGCGATTCGCGCAGACGCTCGCCGGCCGATATCTGGCGCTGCTGTTCGAAAAGCCGTCGCTGCGCACACGGATGACGTTCGAGCTGGCCATCAAGCAACTGGGCGGGGACGCGGTGGTGAGCACGGGCCCGGTGGGCGGGCGCGAGCCAGTGAAAGACGTCGCGCGCAACCTGGACCGCTGGACGCACGGAATCGTGGCGCGCGTGTTTTCGCAGGCGACCATCGACGAGCTGGCGGCGTGGAGCTCGGTGCCGGTGATCAACGCGCTGAGCGATCGATACCATCCCTGCCAGGCGCTGGCGGACGTGCAGACGCTGCAAGAGCGCTTCGGAGCGCTCGACGGATTGAAGCTGGCCTTCATCGGTGATGGAAATAATGTCGCGCATTCGCTGATGCTGACCGCGGCGCGGCTGGGAGTTCACGTAGCGGTGGCGACGCCGCGCGGCTATGAGCCGGATGCGGAGATCGCGGCGCAGGCGGCGCGCGCGGGGCGCATCACCGTGACGAACGATCCGGAAGAAGCCGCGGCGAACGCGCACGCCGTGTACACGGACGTGTGGACGAGCATGGGCCAGGAAGAAGAAGCGGCCGAGCGCGCGCAAGTGTTCGCGAAATTCCAGGTGAACGATCGCCTGTTCCGCCAGGCGCGGCCGGACGGCGTGTTCATGCACTGCCTGCCCGCCAAGCGCGGGTTGGAAGTCACCGATGGCGTGATGGAGTCGCCGCGCTCGGTGGTATTCGACCAGGCGGAGAACCGGCTGCATGCGCAGAAGGCGCTGCTGGTGACTCTGCTGGGATAAGAGATTATAGCCGCTGATGATTGCGGACAACAGGACTGCGGGCCGCTCCCTTTGGTCGCGGTTCCATCGCGGCTAGAATCAAAGCTTATGGCAAAACCTAAAAAAGTAGCACTCGCCTATTCGGGCGGGCTGGATACATCCATTATTATTCCGTGGCTCAAGGAAAATTACGGCTGCGAGGTGGTGGCCGTGTGCGGCGACATCGGCCAGGGAGGGGACGAACTCACCGGCCTCGAAGCCAAGGCGCGGAAGACCGGCGCGTCGGAAGTGCATATTTCCGATATGCGCGAGGAGTTCGTCGGCGATTATCTGTGGCGCGTGGTGAGGGCGGGCGGCGAGTACGAGCACAAATACCTGCTGGGCACGTCGATCGCGCGGCCGCTGCTGGCGAAAAAACAGGTGGAAGTGGCTTTGGCGACCGGCTGCGACGCTGTCGCGCACGGCTGCACGGGAAAGGGCAACGACCAGGTCCGGTTCGAGCTGACCTATAAAGCGCTCGCGCCGCATCTGGCGGTGATTGCGCCGTGGCGCGAATGGTCGATCGTTTCGCGCGAGGACGCGATCGATTACGCGGCCAAGCACAACGTTCCGATTTCCGCGACCACCACGAAAATCTACAGCCGCGACCGCAACATCTGGCACATTTCGCACGAAGGCGGCGCGCTGGAAGATCCGGCCAACGCGGCTCCGGACGACGTGTGGATGCTGACGAAATCGCCCAAGGAAGCGCCCGACCGGCCGGCGGAAGTGACCATCGGGTTCGAGCAGGGGCGGCCGGTTTCGGTGAATGGTGAAAAGCTTTCGGCGGTGGCGCTGCTCGAAAAACTGAACGCCATCGGCGCGGAGCATGGGATCGGGCGCATCGATCTGGTGGAAAACCGCTTCGTGGGCATGAAGTCGCGCGGGTGCTATGAAACGCCGGGCGGAACGCTGATCATGGCCGCGCACAAGGAACTGGAAGCGCTGACGCTCGACCGCAACATGGCGCATTACAAGGAAAAGCTGGCGCTCGATTACGCGGAGATGGTGTACAACGGGCTGTGGTTCACGCCGCTGCGCGAGTCGCTGGACGCGTTTTTCACGGAAGCGAGCAAGACGACGACCGGCGAAGTGACGCTGCGGCTGTATAAGGGAACGCTCCAGCCGGTGAGCCGCAAATCACCATTTTCGCTGTATTCGCTGAATATCGCGAGCTTCACGATGGGCGCCGAATACGACCAGCGCGACGCGCGCGGGTTCATCAATCTGATCGGTCTGCCGATCCAGGTGCGGGCGTCGCTAAAGAAAGCCGCGGATGCCCGCTGATCCATGGCCGGGACGGCGGGCTTCGAGCCGGCGCACGACTTCCTTCGCGCGAATGGGCCGTCGCGGCGTGGGGCTGTGTGGAGACCCGGGCAACCCGCAGCCTTACGGCTGGCGGCTGGCGGCACGCCTCGCGTCAGGGAGCGGGGCTGGCGCGCCGATTTCAATCACGGAACGGGCGGATTTAAAGATCCGCCGCGGGCTAAAGGCCCCGCTGTGGCGATCGGAGTATCGATGAAGCTGTGGGGCGGGCGGTTCGAGACCGGGACGTCCGAGCTATTCGAAAAATTCTCCGGCTCGCTCGATTTCGACAAGCGGCTGGCCGAGGTGGACATCCGGGGGTCGCAGGCGTGGGTGCGGGCGCTCGAGCGCGCCTCGATTCTGACGCACCCGGAAACCGACGCTATGGTGGGCGCGCTCGACCAGATGCTGGGACAAATTCGCTCACCCGCGTTTTTTGAAAACGCGAGCGACGAAGACGTCCACACGCTGGTGATCCGCAAGCTCAAGGATCAAATCGGCGGGCTGGCGGATAAAATTCACACGGGACGCAGCCGCAACGACCAGGTGTCGCTGGATATCCGGCTATGGCTGCGCGACGAAATCGACTGTGACATGCGGCTGCTGCGCGAGCTGATGGCCGCACTGATCGGCATGGCTCGCCGGCGGCCCAGCGCGATCGTGTGCGGTTACACGCATACGCGGCGGGCGCAGCCGGTGCTGTGGGCGCACTATCTGCTGGCGTATTTTGAAATGTTCGCGCGCGATCGGGAACGATTCTGGGAAGCGCGGGCGCGGGTGAACCTAATGCCGGCGGGGAGCGGCGCGCTGGCGGGCTCGGGTTTTCCGATCGAGCGCGAGGGGATCGCGCGCGAGCTGGGATTCGATTCGATCACGCGCAACTCGATGGACGTGGCGGGGGACCGCGATTTCGCCCTGGATTACCTGCACGCGGCCTCGCTCGCCATGCTGCACTTGAGCCGGCTCGCCGAGGACTGGATTCTGTATTCGGGCGAGGAGTACGGATGGCTGGAGCTGGGCGATGCGACCACCACCGGCTCGAGCATGATGCCGCAGAAGAAGAATCCCGACGCGCTCGAATTAATTCGCGGGAAATGCGGCGCGGTTTTCGGGGATTATTCGGCGCTTTTCATGATTATGAAGGGCCTGCCTATGACTTACAACCGCGACATGCAGGAGGATAAACCGCGGATTTTCGACGCGGCGGATCATGTGCGCGGCTCGCTCGCGGTGGCCGAGCTGGTGGTGAACACCACGCGGCTCAAAACCGGTCCTCCGCTGGCCGCGGTGCAGGCGAGCTGGGCGGTGGCCACGGATCTGGCGGATGCGCTGGCGCGCAGCGGCGTCCCGTTCCACCAGGCGCACAAAATCGTGGGAAGGCTGGTGCTCGAGAGCGTGCAGCAGGGAAAAACACCGGCGGACTGGAACGCGCAATCGCTTGCGGAATTCGATCCGGCGTTCCAGCCGGGGATGGAGCGCTTTCTCGATCCGGCGGCGGGAATCGAGACGCGCGAGCTCCCCGGGGGCACGGGACCGAGGGCCGTCGCGCACGCGCTCGACGAGGCGGAAGCGCGCCTCAAGGGCATGAGTTAGCGGACGCCTTCATGAGCTTGCCCAAAAGATCAGCGGTCGCCGCTTCCTGCGGTCGCGGTTCTGTGAACGGGATCATCGGAATGCCGGTGAGCTTTCGGGTTACGCATACCCACGAAGGATCGGACCCCGCCCTTACGGGCAGGGCTTTTCGCGGCTGCGGCGCGATCTCGCGATGAACAAGAATTACCGGCAGGGGCAGATTCTGAAGTTGATTCGCACGCAGCGGATTCACACGCAGGAGGATCTTGCCCGCGCGCTGCGCGCGATCGGGGTTCCGGCCACGCAGGTCACGCTTTCGCGCGATATTCGCGAGCTGGGGTTGCTGAAGACCGCGGGTGGTTACACGCAGCCGTCAGCGGAAAGCGGCGCCGGCGGATCGGACGTGGCGCCGCTGGTAGCGGAATTCGTGCAGGACATCCGCGTGGCGCAGAATCTGCTGGTGCTGCGCACGGGTCCCGGCCGGGCGAACGCGGTTGCCGTGGCGCTCGATCGGGCCAACTGGCCGGAGATCACGGGAACAGTGGCCGGCGACGACACCATTCTGGTGATCGCTCCGGACACGGCGACGGCGGGGCAATTACGGTCGAAATTTCTGGAGTTTTTGAAATAATATGGCCGTTCATGAATGTGAATGAACGTAAATTAAGTTCACGTTTATTCACGGCCAATTTCAATTTACGTGGAAAATGAGGCTCATGCAGGTTACGCCGGCTTCGGCTTTCTGTAATTCGGAAACGTCGATGGCACGCGTGCGGAATCCGGCCTGCTCCAGCTTGTCGCGCGTTTTGGGAAAACCCTCCGGCATGATGACGGTTTCGCCGATCGAGAGCACATCCGCGGCCCACGGCTCGGCGACTTCGATTTGACGGAATTGTTCGAACCTGCTTCGATCGATCCATTGGGGATGGATCAGGACGGCGCCGCCGCCGATCGAACAGCACGCCGATTTCAAATGCAGACAGCCGCGAACTTCGACGGGAACGGCGGCATAGCCGAAGGGTGCGATCCGTTCGGCCAGTTGCGCGCATCCTTCACGATTGGTTCGGCGCGAGATGCCGACGTAGAGCGTTTTTTCGATGCGCACCACGTCGCCGCCCTCGATGGTAGCCGGCTCGCGAATCCATTCCAGTTTGCGAACCGGAGCGAGGGCGTGGGCCAGGCTCTCCGTTTCGCCGCGGCGCGAAGGCGCGCCCATCCGGCACATCACCGCGAGCTCCTCAAGCACAATCGCGGGATCTTCGACGAAGACGCCGTCGGGATAGCGCGCATCGGCGGGGAGCGAGATCACGCGGACGCCCGAATCGCGCAGGCACTGCTCGTATCGGGCGTGCTGCGCCATGGCCTTGCGGGCATCGATCGGGGAGCGCTCGACAAACGTCACCTGGCATTCTCCAATGGCCGGACTCACCTGGCGCGTGATTGCCGTCAGCATGTTATGTATTCTAAATAAGGAATGCGCGTGCTGATCATCGACGACGATACCGAACTTTGCGCGCTGCTGCAGGAGTTCCTGGAGCGCGAGGGGTTTGGCGTCACCTCCGAGCACGACGGACTGCGCGGGCTGGAACTGGCGGCTTCGGGCAATTTCGACCTGGTGGTGCTCGACCTGATGCTGCCGGGAATCGACGGATTCACGGTGTTGAAGCGCCTGCGCGCGCGCAGCAGGGTTCCGGTGCTGATGCTCACGGCGCGCGGCGAAGACGAGGACCGCATCGTGGGTCTGGATCTGGGCGCCGACGATTATCTGGCGAAGCCGTTCAACCCGCGCGAACTGCTGGCGCGGGTGCGGGCGATTCTGCGGCGGGCGCAGGTGCGCTCGAAAGGGCGCATCGAGGTGAACGGCGTGCTGATCGATCCGGGCACGCGCGAAGTTTTCTGCGACAACCGGCCGGTGGAGATGACCACGCTCGAATTCGACATTCTGGAAACGCTGGTGCGCTCGGCCGGCACGGTGGTTTCGCGCGACGCGCTGATGGAGGCGATGTACAATCGCAAGGCCACGCCGTTCGACCGCTCGATCGACATGCACGTGAGCCATTTGCGGAGGAAACTCGAAACCGACCGGACACTGATCAAGACGGTGCGCGGCGTGGGCTACCAGTTTTGCGCGTCGGCCGAAGACGCCCGCGCGGAAGAGAGCGCCTGATGCGATCGCTGTTTGCAAAAATCGTGGCGTGGTTCGTGCTGACGGTGGTCATCACGCTGGCGACTTCCATTCTGATCACCTCGCTCAGCTACAATCCGTATTCCTCGACGCGCCTGACGCCGCTTTCGATGCTGCTGAGCGTGGAGATGACGGAAGCGCGGCAGGCGTGGGAAACGGGCGGCGCGGCGGGGCTCGCGGCCGAACTCGACCGCTTCAAGCGCGCGACGCGCGTTTCCGAGGCGATTCTGACCGACGGCCAGGGCACGGACCTGCTCACCGGCGAAAGACACGCGTCGCTGATCCAGGAAGCGCACGGATGGTCGCGCTTCCCGTTTTCGGGCGGATTCGGAAGCACCTTCGCGCGATTTTCGAGCGACGGCAAGTATTGTCTTTTTCTGATCGCGGCGCCGCGCTCGCTGATGCTGGGGAATTTCCATCCCGAGCACCTGTTGGTTCTGCTGGTGGCGGTGTTGTTGTGCTACGCGCTGGCGTATCATCTGACCGCGCCGCTGCGGCGGCTGCAGAAGGCGCTCGATCATTTCGGACGCGGCGATCTGGGGGCGCGGGCGTGTGAGAATCGCGGCGACGAGCTGGGCGACCTGGCGCGCGCGTTCGACCGCATGGCGGATCGCATCCAGACGCTGGTCGCGGCCGAGCGCCGGCTGCTGCTGGACATCTCGCACGAGCTGCGCAGCCCGCTGGCGCGGCTGAGCGTGGCGGTGGAGCTGGCGCGCTCCGGCGGCAACGCCCTGCCGCTCGATCGCATTCAGAAAGAGGCAGACCGGTTGAACGCGCTGATCAGCCAGATGCTCGAGGTGACGCGCGCCGAGGGCGACGCCGGACATCGCCGGCAGGAGCGCGTGGATCTGGCCGAGCTGATCGGCGCGCTGGTGGACGCATGTTCGATTGAAGCGCGCGCGGGCGGTTGTTCGCTGATTTTTTCCGCGCCGCCGCACGTGGTGGTGGAAGGCGATCCGGAGCTGCTGCGCAGGGCGGTGGAAAACGTGGTGCGCAACGCGATTCGCCATTCGCCGCCGGGATCGCGGATGGAGATTACGGTCCAAAACGAAGGCGGCCGGGTGCGGGTTCGGGTGCGCGATTACGGCCCGGGCGTGCCGGAGCAGGCGCTGCCGCATTTGTTCGAGCCGTTTTATCGCGTGGAAGCGGACCGCAATCGCGGCTCGGGCGGAGTGGGGCTGGGGCTGTCCATCGCTCGCCGCGCGGTGGAGCTGCACCAGGGCGTTCTGCGGGCATCCAACGCCAATCCGGGGCTGCTGGTGGAGATCGACTTGCCGGCGATGAAGATGGACGCGGCGGTGGAACCGGCGCCGGGCGTGGTGGTGCACTGAATCCGCGTTTATAAAGCTCGCCGCTCCCTGATGAGTGCGTGTGGAAACGGGAAACACGCGCGCCATTTCCGGCGCGGCTCGCGATTGGTGAGACCCGCGGCGGTAATGCCGTGTTCTGATGCGTCACACTAAAATGGATTTTGCGGACGTTCGAACCGTTTTTTCGAAATCCTCACCTTTCCACGGTCGCGGGGAATTTTTGGCCTCGGCCGGATAGCGAAAAGCGCTGGCCGGTGCGTCCGGTGGTGTATCAAACCGAAGCTCAGGTTCAGGTGCTGGTGCACACGCAGCGTCCGGAGAAGGCGCGGGGCGAGATCGTGATGGTGCACGGCCTCGAAGGATCGAGCAACGCCGGCTACGCGCGCAGCCTGGCTCGCGCCGCGCTCGATGCCGGGTTCGCGGCGCATCGCGTCAATTTGAGAAGCTGCGGGGGCACCGAATCGCTGGCGCTGTCGAATTACCATTCCGGGCAGACTTCGGATGTTCTGCACATTGTGCGCGAGATCCGACGGTCTTCGGTGGCGCCGATTTTTCTGTGCGGATTTTCGCTGGGCGGCAACGTTTCGCTAAAGCTCGCCGGCGAGTTGGGGGATCAGGCTGGGGGTCTGCTGGCGGGAGTGTGCGCGGTGTCGGTGCCGATCGACCTGGCCGCCTGCGCGAGCGCGCTCGGAAAGCGCGAGAACATCATTTACGATCGCCGTTTTCTGTGGTCGCTCACGCGAAAAATCCGTCGCCGCGCACGCCAGGCGCCCGATATTTACACGGTCGAGCATCTCAAAAACATTCGCACGATTTACGACTTCGACGATTTCTACACCGCGCGGCTGTTCGGCTTCGGCACCGCGGCGAATTATTATCGCACGCAGTCGTCCAGTCAATTCCTCGAAAACGTACGCATTCCGGCGCTGGTGATCGTCGCCAAAGACGATCCGCTGGTGCCGTTTGAAGTCTACGACCACCCCGCGTTTCGCGAAAATCCGCATTTGAAGCTGCTGGCGGTGGAGCATGGCGGGCATTTAGGATTCATTTCGCGCCGGCGGCCGAGGTTTTGGCTGGATGGAGTGATTATCGACTGGGCAGTGGGGAGCGGGTAGTGGGGAGTGGGGATCGGGTAGTGGGACAGGCTGCTGGCGCACAATAAAGATTGCCTATGCCCCTCAATGAAACGCACGACCCGACACTTCGAAGCTGGGTGGAATCGGCGAATTTGCCGGATGCGGATTTTCCCATTCAAAATCTTCCGTTTTGCGTTTTTCGCCACGGCCACTCGGCGCGGCGCGTGGGGGTGGCTATCGGGGATTCGATTCTGGACGTGCCGGATTACACCTCGCTCAACGATCTGGCTGCGCGCGGGCGCGGGGCGTGCTCCGAGCTGCGGATGAAATTGAGCCGCGCGCTGCGCGCGGACAATCCCTATCCTCCGAAAGCGCTGCTCTATCCGATGTCGGAGTGCCGGCTCGATCTGCCGCTCGAAATCGGCGACTATAGCGATTTCTACGCGTCGATTTTTCACGCGACCAATGTGGGCAGCATGTTCCGGCCGGACAATCCGCTGCTGCCGAATTATAAATATGTCCCCATCGGGTATCACGGACGCGCGTCGAGCGTAGTGGTGAGCGGAACGCCGGTGCGCCGGCCTTGCGGACAACTGCAGAGCGGCGATCATCCGCCGGTTTTCGAAGCCTCGCGGCAGCTCGATTACGAAAGCGAGCTGGGCGTGTTCATCTGCTGCGAAAACCGCCTGGGCGAGCCGATTCCGATCGAGAAAGCGGAAGACCACATGTTTGGCGTATGCCTGGTGAATGACTGGTCGGCGCGGGATATCCAGCGGTGGGAGTATCAGCCGCTGGGGCCGTTTCTGGCGAAGAGCTTTGCGACCACGATTTCGCCCTTTGTGGTCACGATGGACGCGCTCGATCCGTTTCGGGTGCCGCGCTTTCATCGCGGCATCGACCCTCAGCCGCTTGCGTATCTCGATTGTGAGGGCGACCGGACGCGCGGAGGCATCGCGCTTACGCTCGAAGTGTGGCTGACGACCGGGAAGATGCGCGCCGAAAAAATCGAGCCGGTGCTCGTGAGCCGCGCGGGGTTCGATCACATGTACTGGACGCTCGCGCAGATGGTGACGCATCATGCGAGCAACGGGTGCAATCTGCGGCCGGGCGATTTGCTGGGGAGCGGAACGGTTTCGGGGCCGGAGAAATCGGCGCGGGGATGTTTGTTGGAGCTGACCTGGCGCGGAACGGAGCCGCTGCGGTTGCCCAGCGGCGAATCGCGAACGTTTTTGGAAGACGGGGATGAGGTGATCATGCGCGGCTATGCGGAATCGGCAACGGCGCGGCGCATCGGGTTGGGGGAGTGCCGCGGTACACTGGTCTAACGGGGCAGTGGGAAGTAGGAACCGGGTAGTGGGCGACCGCTTTCCACGAGGGAACAGACCATGTTAATCGTAATGACCGCGCAGGCCACCGAGGCCGATATTGAGCGCGTTTGCAGAAAAATCGAAAGCCTGGGTTTTCGCCCGCACCCGATGCCGGGGGCGAATCGGACGGCGATCGGGATCACCGGCAATCCGGGCCCGGTGGATCCGGCCGAATTCGAGGATTTTCCGGGCGTCGCCGAAGCGATCCGCGTTTCGAAGCCCTACAAGCTGGTGAGCCGCGAGGTGAAAGCGGAAGATTCCGTGGTGCGCGTGAAGGGCGTTCCGGTCGGCGGAGAGGAGATCGTGTTCTGCGCGGGGCCGTGCTCGGTGGAAAATCGGGAGCAGATTCTGGAAGCCGCGCATGCGGTGAAGGCCGCGGGTGCGCAGCTTCTGCGCGGCGGCGCGTACAAGCCGCGAACGTCGCCGTACGCGTTTCAGGGGCTGGGCGAAGAAGGATTGAAGCTGCTGGCCGAAGCGCGCGAGGCGACCGGTCTGGGCATCGTCACCGAATCGATCGACGTCGAGGTGTTCGACATGGTGGAGGATTACGCCGATTGCGTGCAGATCGGCGCGCGCAACATGCAGAATTTTTCACTGCTGCGGCGGGCGGGGCGAGCGAAGAAACCGATTCTGCTGAAACGCGGAATGTCGTCGACGCTTGAGGAATTTTTGATGGCCGCCGAATATATTTTGTCGGAGGGGAATTACAACGTGATCCTGTGCGAGCGCGGCGTGCGCACGTTCACGGATCACAGCCGCAACACGCTGGATTTAAGCGTGGTTCCGGCGGTGCAGAAGCTCAGTCATCTGCCCATCATCGTCGATCCGAGCCATGGGACGGGCAAGCGCGAGCGCGTGCATCCGATGTCGCTCGCGGCGATCGCCTGCGGCGCGGCGGGATTGATCGTCGAAGTACACCCGGCGCCGGAGCACGCGCTGTCCGACGGGCATCAGTCGCTGTATCCGGATCAATTCGCGGAAGTGGTGGAAGATTGCCGCGCGATCGCGCACCTGCTGGCGCATCGGGGGGCGCGGGAACACGTGCACGCGTGAGTGGTTCGTGGTTCGTGGTTCGTGGTTAGTGGCTAGTGGGTTAGTAGTTAGTAGTTAGTAGTTAGTCGGCGTGTCACGACGGACCCGCGATCCGTCCAAACCCGACGACGAACCACTAACCACTAACCTACTAACCTACTAACCACCAACTACCGACTACCAACTACCGACTACCAACTACTAACTACCAACCGCTCACTACCAACTACGAGGCTTTCTCCGTGCGTAGATCCAATAGGCGATCGCGGCGGCGACCACCACGATCGAACCGTACAGAACGTATCG
>JASHWA010000267.1 GCA_030044325.1 Bryobacteraceae bacterium | reverse complement strand
CAGAAGGGCAGCATCGCCATGGGATCGCGCCGCACCTTGCCCACGGTTCCCACCGCCGCCGCCGTCATCTCCGAACCCATGGTGGCGCCCACGTACACCCCCGCGCTCCAGTTGAACGCCTGATACACCAGGGGAATGGTGTTGGCGCGCCGGCCCCCAAATACGATCGCGCTGATGGGGACGCCGTCCGGATCTTCCCAGCACGGATCGATAGTGGGGCACTGCGACGCGGGAGCCGTGAAGCGCGCGTTGGGATGCGCCGCCGCCGCGCCGGTTTCCTTCGCGATCTGCGGAGTCCAGCGGTTTCCGCGCCAATCCAGGCATTCCTCGGGAGGCTCTTCCGTCATGCCTTCCCACCACACGCCCCCCTCGGGGGTGAGAGCCGTATTGGTGAAGATGCTGTTGCGCGCGAGCGTCGCCATCGCGTTGGGATTGGTCTTCACCGAAGTCCCCGGCGCAACGCCGAAGAATCCGGCTTCCGGATTGATGGCGCGCAGGCGGCCGTGCGCGTCCGGCTTGATCCAGGCGATGTCGTCGCCGACGGTCCACACCTTCCAGCCGTCGAACGACTTGGGAGGAACCAGCATGGCGAAATTGGTTTTGCCGCAGGCGCTGGGGAAAGCCGCCGCGACGTAGGTTTTTTCTCCCCGCGGATCCTCCACGCCGAGGATCAGCATGTGCTCCGCCATCCAGCCCTCGTCACGCGCGATATTGGAGGCGATCCGCAAGGCGAAGCATTTTTTCCCCAGCAGCGCGTTCCCGCCGTAACCCGAGCCGAACGACCAGATTTCGCGCGTCTCCGGAAAATGCACGATATATTTCTCCGAATTGCACGGCCACGGCGAGTCAGGACTGCCGGGCGCTAGCGGCATCCCGACGCTGTGCATGCACGGCACCACGCGCTTGTAGTCCTTATCGATTTCCGCATACACCGGCATCCCAATCCGGGCCATGATGCGCATATTCACGACCACGTAAGGCGAGTCCGTGAGTTGCACGCCGATCTGCGACAGAGGCGATCCCACCGGGCCCATGCTGAACGGCAGCACGTACATCGTGCGTCCCCGCATCGCGCCGTCGAACAGGCCTTTCAGCTTGCGCCGCATCTCGTGCGGATTCTCCCAATTGTTGGTGGGTCCGGCGGCGTCCTTGGACAGCGAGCAGATGAAGGTGCGAGCCTCGACGCGCGCGACATCATTGGGGTCGGAACGGGCGTAGTAGCAGCCCGGCCACAGATTCTCGTTCAGTTTGACAAGAGTGCCGGTGGCGCACATCTCCTCGCACAGCGCGTCATGCTCCTGCTGGGAGCCGTCCACCCAGTGGATGGCCTGCGGCTGAGTCAGCTGCGCCATCTTATCCACCCAGCGGATGAGGTGCTCATTCTGACTCAGCGGCCGGGCGGAACTATGACGCCTCGCTTGAATAGTGGACATGTTCGATAAAGCCTCTCCCCCTACACGATACACGTCAGGATTGCTCGATTTCAAACCGCTGCAAGGACCGCCTGGAAACAAGGTGGCTCGCGAACCAAAGCCGCGGTCCAACGGCGCGCGGCTAACTGGTGCGGCAGCCCGGATCGTCATCGATCGGAGCCCGGTCCGCTGCCGGCTGACTTTCCGGGGCTCCGGCGCTCTCGAAAATCGGGCGAGGTTCGCTTAGAGAACCGGCCAGCGGAAAGCGCACCGTAACTTGTGAACCCCGGCCCGGTTCCGACGCGATCTCGATTTCTCCGCGATGGCTCTCCACAATCCAGCGCGCGATCGAAAGACCCAACCCGGCACCGCCCGCATCGCGCGAGCGTACTTTATCGGCCCGCCAGAAGCGGTCGTAAACATGCGGCAGATCGGTGTGCGCGATGCCGATGCCGGTGTCGGCGACCACGGTTTCCAGGTGCGCATTCACAGCCTGCATCGAAAATCGGATGTGCCCGCACGGCGGCGTGTATTTCACCGCATTATCCAGCAGAATCAGCCAGAGCTGCCGCAAGAGCCGTTCGTTTCCCGCCACCATCAGCGGATCGGGCGGGATGTCCGCCGACATCTGGATATTTTTGGCACGCGCCAGCGTGACCGCGAGCTCGGTGGCGTCGCGCCCGGTGGAGGTGATGTCGGCAGGCGCCAGATGCAACTCGTGCGTGTTCGAGTCCGCCCGCGCCAGCAACAGCAGATCGTCCACCAGCCGCGCCGTGCGTGCGGATTCACGAACGATTTTGCGCATGGCGTCCACCAGTTCTTCGCGCGGCCGCTTGCGCCGCAGCGAAAATTCAGCCGCGGTATAAATCAGCGTCAGCGGCGCACGCAACTCGTGCGAGGCATCCGCGGTGAACTGCACAATCCGCTTCACCTCCGCCTCGACGCGGTCCAGCATCTCATTCAGCGTCGCGGTGAGCCG
This sequence comes from Bryobacteraceae bacterium, assembly GCA_030044325.1. Taxonomy (GTDB): domain Bacteria; phylum Acidobacteriota; class Terriglobia; order Bryobacterales; family Bryobacteraceae; genus Palsa-187. The sequence goes on along the minus strand of JASHWA010000267.1, from coordinate 3,488 downwards.
CTGCAATTCGTCCCTGGCCCGCGGCATCTCCAGCCGCGCCGACAGGTTGGTTACGCTGATGGCGCGCGCATCCTTCGTGATCCGGTCCACGGGCGCCAGCGCGCGGCTGCTCATCCAGAATCCGCCGGCGGTCGCGAGCACCAGAAAAAACGGCGACAGGATCAGCAGACCTGTCTCGAAGCGCGCGATGGACTCGTTGAACTCGTGCATCGGTTCCGCAACCTGAATGAGGAAGCGCCGGCCCTTCACCTCGACCCGTTGCGACGCCACGCGCACCGGCGCGCCTTGAGCCTGGCGGAACGCGTACCGGACACTCATGTCTTCCGGCTGGGGCGTCACCAGGTCGAACGTCGCGCTCTTCAGGCGCCCCGAGCGGAACAGCACGCGCCCCTCGCCATCCGACAATTGCAACAGACCCCCGCCCAAGCCCAGCAGCGAATGTTCCTGCAATTCCTCCAGCAGCTCCGCCTGCCCGAGGTCGAGCTCCTGATCGGTGAATTCGCGCACGTCCTGAATGCGCTGCCGCAGATCGTGATCCACGGCTTCCCGCACGCTGGACCGCATCGCCATCCAGGCGCCCAGCGCGAACAGCGCCAGGATCACGGCAAACGAGACGAAATACCAGGCCGCCAGGCGGAAGCGAATGGAGCGGAATCTCACGATCGCTCCTCCCGCAAGCAGTAGCCGATACCGCGCACGGTATGGATCAGCCGGGGCAGGCGCGGTCCGCCGATTTTCACCCGCAGGAAACGGATGAACACATCCAGGTTGTTATTGCCGACCTCGCGCCCGGCTCCCCACACGCTGTCAATCAGGCGCTGCCGCGTGACCACCCGCCCGCCGGCGCGCATCAAGCTCTCGACGATGGCAAACTCGGTTCGCGTAAGATTCAGCGGCTTCTCAGCGCGCCACGCCTCATGCGATTCCAGATCGATGGTCAAGTCGCCGCACTGAAGCCTCGACCGCCGCTCTGCCCGCGCCGCGCGGGTGCGTGCCCGCAGCCGTGCCAGCAGCACCTCAAACGAGAACGGCTTGATGAGATAGTCGTCGGCCCCCGCATCCAATCCGCGCACCACATCCCGCGCCGCATCCCTGGCGGTCAGCAGTACGATGGGCGTCGCGATTTTCCCGGCGCGCATCCGCCGCGTAACTTCAAACCCGTCCAGAAACGGCAGCATCACGTCCAGGACCACAACATCGAAAGCCGAAGTCTGCGCAGCCCGCAGGCCGGCCGCCCCGTCAAAGCACACCGTGACGCGATTGCCTTCTTCTTCGAGGCCGCGGCCGATATAGCCGGCGATTTCGCGATCATCTTCGACCAGCAAAATGCGCATTTCCGGATCTTCCAGATTTCCAGGATAGCGCCGCGGTGGGTGCCGATTTCCTGTAGAGCGCTCAAATCCGGGTTGATCCGCCGATCACCCGCGCCATGGCTGGCGCAGCTCGCACCGACGTTTAGGCGCTGCGATTGGTGCGAGCCGCGGCCGAAATAAACTCGGATGAACCGCTGACTTTAAGCTGATTTTAAGGTTCGATTGATATGTTCCTTGCTGAGCGCGAAAAAAAAGGAGCCATCGCCTGATGCGTCTGACATTCGTTTTGATCGCCGCCCCGGTAATTTTGGCCCAGTCCGGCAATCTGTCCTTCCAGCCGCAACCGAGCGAACAACCGCCGGCGACAATCACTTTGAAGGACGCGCTCGATCTGGCGGCCAAAAACGATCCCACGCTGCTCGCGGCGGCCACCGACGCAGCGGTCGCGCGGCAGGACTATCTGCAGTCCCGCACGGCGCTGTATCCTACGCTCTCCGGCCGATCGGAGTACATCGGCACGCAAGGCAACGGCAAGATTCCGACCAGCCGGTTCGTTACCAATGACGGTGTCCATGTGTATAACGAATGGGCGGTGGTCCATCAGGACTTGTCGCCGGGCACCCTGAAGCGCACCGGCGTGCAGCGCGCGGTAGCGGCCGAAGCGGCCGCGCGAGCCCGCGTGGAAATTGCCCGCCGCGGCCTCGCCCCTGCGGTCACCAAAGCGTACTACGGCCTGGTCGTCGCCCAGCGCAAGTACGCCATTGCCCAGCAGGTTCTCGAGGAGGCGCAGCGCGCGGCGAACATCAGCCAGAATCTCGAACGCGGCGGCGAAGTAGCGCACAGCGACGTGGTCAAGTCACAACTGCAAGTGAACGCGCAATATCAGGCTCTCAACGAGGCGCAACTGGCGATGGAGAGCGCGCGCCTGGATCTGGCGGTTCTGCTGTATCGCGATTTCAACGAGAATTTTTCCGTGGTCGACGATCTCGACATGGCGCCCGCGCTGCCGCCGCTGTCCGACGTCGAGAATATGGCTGCCAGTCAAAACCCGGCGCTGGCCGCCGCCATGCAAAACCTGCGTGCCGCCAACCTGGACGTCACTATAGCGCGCCAGGCCTATCTGCCGACCCTCGGCGTCGACGGCATTTACGGTCTCCAGGCCAACGCGGTGCTGCTGAACAGCGTCGACCGCGCTTACCCGGGACTGGGCCCGGTGGGAACCCTGGGCTACGAGGTCGATGCCACCATGATCATCCCCGTTTGGGACTGGGGTGTCCGCCGCAGCAAAGTTCGGCAGGCGGAGTTCAAACGCGAACAGGCCCAAACCGATCTCAGCAACACCCAGCGCGGCCTGATCAAGAATCTGCACGGCTATTACGATGAAGCCCAAACGGCGCACCAGCAACTCGACCTGCTGCGGCGCGCGGTCGATCTGGCTGCCGAAAGCCTGCGCCTGAACACGCTTCGCTACCAGAATGGCGAGGCCACCATCCTCGAACTGGTCGACGCTCAGACCACGCTGATCCAGGCGAGAAACGCGTACGATGACGGTATGGTGCGCTACCGCCTGGCGATCGCCTATCTGCAAACACTCACCGGAAGCTTCTGAACCATGCCTCAAAAGGTCTACATTCTGGCCGTTCCGCTCATCTTCCTCGCCGCCTGCAACAAGCCGGAGGAAAAGCCGGCCGAAGCGCCTGCCCCGGTGCAGGTCACCTCGGTAACGCAAGCCACCATCCAGCGCATCGTCGCCGGCGACGGCGCGTTGTACCCTCTGAATCAGGCCAGCCTGATACCCAAGATCTCCGCGCCGGTGCAGAAGTTTTACGTCAATCGCGGCGATCACGTGAAGCAGGGACAACTGCTGGCGGTGCTCGAGAACGGCGACTTGATCGCCGCGGCGGCGGAAAGCCGGGGCGCAGTGGACCAGGCGGAATCGAACCTCCGCACCACCGAAGGCGCCACCGTCCCGGAAGCGTTGGTCAAGGCGCAGACGGACGTGCAATCGGCCCGCACCGCCCGGGACAACGCCAAAAAAGTTGTGGACAGCCGCGAGCAGTTGTTGAAGCAGGGCGCCCTGGCCCAGCGCCAGGTGGATGAATCGCGCGTGGCTTACTCGCAGGCCGAAGCCACGCTCGAAGCCGCCCAGGAGCACCTCAGCACCCTGCAATCCGT
>JASHWA010000266.1 GCA_030044325.1 Bryobacteraceae bacterium | reverse complement strand
TTTAAATAAATGTGCGCGAGCATGGCTTTCTCGCCCGCGACGAATTTGCGCGAGATCAGCTCGCTCATCGGTTCGAGCGGCACCGCATCCCAGCTTGTGAATTTGTGAGTCATGGGGGATATGATAACCCGCGCGCCGCTGGCGTGGAATGGAAGCTGCTATGTTAGGGAAAAAGGCCGGAAATTGGCGATTTTTGTGGCGTCGCGGGCACGGGTGTGACGCCGCGGGTACAGGCGAAAGCATTGAAGCATTTGCGAGGCGCTATGCTTGCTCCGTTATTCTTTCTTGCGTTTCAGGCGCAACCGGCCGCGCCGGCTGCGTCCGCCGATGAACAGAAATGCGTGCTCGAGGGCCAGGTGATCAGCGCATCCACCGGCTCGCCGTTGAAACACGCCTCGCTGCGCTTGCAGCCGATGGGTCCGGTCAGCGGCGGAGCGACCCGCACGGGGTTCACCTCCTCCACCGACGCGGAGGGTAAGTTCGTGATGACCAACGTCGATCCCGGCACGTATCAATTGATGGCGCAACACGCGGGCTTCGTGCCGCAGACCTATGGCGCGCGCGCCAACTCGGGCGGAACGCGGCTCAAACTGGACGGCGGGCAGTCGATGAAGGATCTGTTGTTCAAACTCGTCCCGCAGGCGATGGTTTACGGGCGCGTGGTGGATGACGACGGCCAGCCGGTGCCCAGCGTTCGCATCCAGGTCCAGCGATCGTCGTTTATCAACGGCAAAAAGCAGTTGCGGCCGGCCGGCGGAGGGATTTCGCAAGCCGACGGGAGCTTCGTGCTCGCGCTCGCCGCGGGACGCGTTGTTCTAAGCGCTGAGCCGGTTGGAAACGGCATGGCGATGGGCGAAATCGACAAAGCCGCGGGAAAGACCGATGACGCGTTTCTCACCACCTATTTCCCCAACACGCTGGATGTCTCTTCCGCGGCCCCGGTGGAACTTCAGCCGGGAATGGAGATGCGCGGCATCGAGATTCACATGCGCCGCGGCCGGATGTATCAGGTCCGGGGACATATTCAAAACACGACCTCCGGAGCGCCGCCGGAAGGCGTGAGTCTCTCTCTGTTCCACAAAGGCGAGACGTTTTTCACCGGCCGCAACCAGTTCTATGTTCAGGGAAAGAGCGGCGTGTTTCTCTTCAAGAACCTGCTCCCCGGCGATTACGTGATCCAGACGTGGGGCGAGGCGACGGCGACCAGCGTCGATGCTTCGGGCGAAACCAGGAGCACCCGCCTCGAAGGACGGGTCGAGGTGAGCGTGGGCGATTCCGACGTCGACAACGTCGTTCTGCCGCTGGGGCCGGGATTGGAAATCGCCGGCGCGATCTCGGTCGAGGGCGGGGCGCAGCAACAAACCTCGCAGCCGCCCGATTACACCATCATCTTGTCGAGCGCCGATGGACCGATCGGGTACGCGAACGCGCGCGCGAGCGCGGAAGGTAACTTTCGCCTGCACAATGTCGCGCAGGGGACCTATCGCGTGAGTGTAAACGGGACTCCCGACGGATCGTACGTCAAGGCGATCCGCTTCGGCGGGGAGGACATCACCGGAAAGAATCTCGACCTGACCTCGGGCGCGGGCGGCGATTTGCAGATCATCGTGTCGCCGAACGCAGCCGATATCAGCGGCGTGGTGCGGAATGCGGATGGCGACGCGGCTTCGGGCGTGATGGTGCAGGCTTTTTTGGGCGACGATTTGAAGCACAGCGCCAACACCGATCAGAACGGCGCGTTCCACTTCACCAGCCTCGCGCCGGGAAATTATCGTGTATACGCGTGGGAGGATATCGAATCGGGCTTGAGCCAGGACCCCGATTTTCGAAAAAACTTCGACAGCAAGGCAGCCGAGGCGAAACTCGAAGAAAAAGGCCACGAGAGCCTGGAAGTGAAGCTGATCTCGAAAGACGCGATTGATACGGAGGCGGCGAAGGTGCAGTGATCGCGCTGATCGCGCTGCTGGTTGCGCAATCCGTCGCGCCGGATCATGAGCGCGCGCACGTCGAGGGAACCGTCAGCAGTTCCACCACGGGCGCGCCGCTCAAGAAAGCGGTGGTGACGCTCGAGGGCGACAAAACCAATGCCAACGCGATCACGGGTGAGGATGGAAAATTCGCATTCGACGTCTCGCCCGGCGATTACACCCTGAAACCCGCGCGCGTGGGTTATCTCGAAGCTCGCGAGAAGCCGGTGAGCTTGGCGAGCGGCGACAGCAAAACGATCGATCTCAAGCTGACGCCACAGGGAATCATCGCGGGCCGCGTGGTGGATGAAGACGGCGATCCGGTGACGGATGCGAACATCGGAATCGAGCGCGTTCTGGTCGCGGGAGACAGAAGGTTCCCGCTCGATAGAGACGGCGACACCGTCAACGGCGAGGGCGGGTTCATTTTCACCGGTCTGAAGCCGGGCGATTACCTGCTCGACGCGTCGCCGCACGGCCGATGGACGGAGCTGCCGTCGAATCCGCTGATCGACCGATATGTCCGAACGTGGTTTCCAGGCGTCGCGAATTCGACCACCGCAACGGTCGTCCATTTGCCGCCCGGCGGCGAGATGCGCAATGTCGAAATCCGGATGGTCAAATCCGCGACTTACCATGTTCGCGGAAAGATCGCGGGGGATCCCGCCAGGGTTTCAGGCTCGCTGGTGCTCGGTTCGGGCGATTATCTCGCCAGCGCGACAGTTGAGAAGGGCGCGTTTGAATTCGCGAACGTTCCGCCGGGCTCATATTTTCTGAGCTCACAAGCCGGCACGTTTCGTCAATTGAGCTACACCCTCGCGACTGCGTTCGTGCGGCAGCCGGTCGAGGTCGGCGACCATGACGTGGACGATGTCATCGTGCAACCGATTTCTCCGATGGAGCTCGCCGGCGCCTTTCATCTCGGCGAAATGAAGCTTTCAAAACCGCCGCGCGTCAATCTGGAACCTCTTAACTTCGGCAGGCCCGGCGACAACGAGATTCGAGCCGAGCCGGATGCAAACGGCGCCTTCCATATAACAGGCCTGCCTCCAGACCGGTTCCGTATTCGGATCGACCAGGTCCCCGAGGGCGCCTACGTGAAATCGGTTCGCTACGGAAGCGTCGACGCCGGCCGCGTGCTCGATCTCACCCAAGGCGCGGATGCGCAGCTTGACATCACGCTCGCTCCCAACGCCGCCGAAATCAGCGGCACTCTCCGCGATCGAAACGGCGAACCGGTGCCTTACTGGACCGTTCTGCTCTGGCGCGGCGTGGATTTCTCAGAAAGCCGCAACACGGCGAGCGACGGGTCGTTCGATTTCAAGAATCTCGCCCCTGGCGAATATCACCTCAGCGCGTGGGATGACGACTTCTCCGAGCAGCCCGAGTTTTACCAGTTGTTCGAATCGCAGAGCGCTACCCTAAGCGTGCAGGATGGCGCGCACGAAAACGTTGAAGTAAAGCTGATTCCAGCGAAGCAATAGGGAGCCACCCCCGGTAAACCGCAGCCTCACGGCTGGCGGCTGTTCAGCGCACGTCGATCCTTATAAGAACCCCCGTGTGCAAAGCGCAGGGATCGCGGAAACAGAAATTATTTCAGCGTGACGATGGTCGCGCCCCAGCCGCCGGCTTCCGCTGGCGCGTCCTGAAAGCTCGCGACAAACTCCGTGCGCGCGAGTACTGTTCGCACGATTTCGCGCTGCACCCCGATTCCGCGCCCGTG
>JASHWA010000265.1 GCA_030044325.1 Bryobacteraceae bacterium | reverse complement strand
TTTTCCGCCGATGAGGCGCGCGTGGTGTAGCGAACGCCGTCGTAGCGCGCGAGATTGGAGCTGGCTTCCGCGGTGGCGATGATGTAATAGGTCGCGATGGCGTAGGGGGTGTGGGGAAGCTCGATTTCGCGCACTTCACAGCCGAGATTTTTCAAGACATCGATCGCCTTGTGAACCAGATCGCCGGTTTCGCTTTCGAGATTCTCGAAATATTCGCGCGGAACGCCGAGTTTCACGCCGCGAACGTTCGCGTCGAGCGCGGCTGCGTAATCGGGAACGGGCGCGAGCGCTGAGGTCGCATCCATTTCGTCGCGGCCGGCGATTACGGCGAGCAGCGTGGCCGAATCCTTCACGGTTCGAGAAAACGGGCCGATGTGGTCGAGCGAGCTGGCAAACGCGGTGAGGCCGTAGCGGGAAACGCGGCCGTAGGTCGGCGTGACTCCGACCACGCCACAGAAGGACGCCGGCTGGCGGATGGATCCGCCGGTGTCGGAGCCGAGCGAGAGCACCGCGGTTCCCTGCGCGATCACGGCGGCGGACCCTCCGCTCGATCCGCCGGGCACACGATCCGGCGCAACGGGATTGCGCACGGGACCGAACGCGGAATTTTCGGTGGACGATCCCATGGCGAACTCGTCGCAATTGGTTTTTCCGAGGATCACGCCGCCGGCCTGTTCGATACGCGTGACCGCGGTCGCGTCGTAGGGAGGGATGTAATTGGCGAGCAGGCGCGATCCGCAGGTGGTGCGGACGCCTTTGGTCAAGATGACATCTTTGATCGCGACGGGGACGCCGGCGAGCGGGCCGGGATCTTCGCCGGCGGCGATTTTCTTATCCACTTCAAGCGCGCTGAGTAGTGCGCGCTCGGTCGAAAACGTGAGATAGGCGTTGGTTTTCGGATTCTCGGCCTGCGCGTGGGCGATGGCTTCAAGCGTGAGCTCTTTGGCGCTGAATTTTCTTGCGAGCAGGCCGCCGCGGATCGAATCGATGGTCTGTTCCAGTAGATTCATCCCCTTTGGCTTCCATGGGGATCGATCACCCGGGGGACCTTATAATATCCCGCGCCCGCGAGCGGTGCGTTCTTGAGCGCTTCCGCGTTGCCGAGTGTGGCGCGTTCGCGATCCTCGCGCAGCGTAGCGGTTTCATCGGCCGCGTAGAGGACCTGCGCCATCGGCTCGACGTTGGACGTGTCGAGCTCGTTCAGCTTGTCCATGTGCGTCAGGATCTCATCCATGTCGCGCGACATGCGCGCGATTTCGGCGCCGGTGAGCGCGAGATTGGCGAGCTCGGCCACATGGCGGACTTCCTCGGGCGTGATTTTCATCTGGCTTTTTCACGATACAGCAGATCGAGGACCGGGTCTTCGATACCGGTGCTCGATCGCGCCGATTCGGCTCGCTGCGGGCCGCGGCGCGCGGGCATGGGGCGGAAAGAGATGGTCTTGACCAGCGCTTCGCCCAGCGCTTCGGCGAGATTGCGGATCAGAAACGGCTCGAGCCGGGCGAGCTGGCTTTGCCAGACGTGATCGGCCACTTCGACGACCAGCGAGTCGCGGACGAGCGCGGTGGCTCGCGTGTGCTCGGCGATTTTCTTGCCCGCGGCGACCTTCCAGGCGGCGCGCGCACGAAGCTCGGGATCGGCGATGCCGGGCGAGAGTTTCAATTTGGAGATGAGACGGCCGGCGCGTTCCATAGCGAATGCCGGGGGAATTTCGATTGTACTATATCGGGTATGCGCGGCAGGGGCTTTCGAAAAATCGTCCGATGAAACTGATTCTTGCATCGCAATCACCGCGGCGCAGCGAGCTGCTGCGGAACGCGGGTTTTACTTTTTCCGTTCGCGCGAGCGCGGTTGAAGAGATTCGGCGCGAGGGCGAAGCTGCGCTCGATTACGTGCGGCGGCTGGCGCGCGAAAAAGCTGAAGCGGCGTGGCGGGACGAAGATGAAATCGTGCTGGGCGCGGATACGACGGTGGTGCTGGCCGAGCGCGTGCTCGAAAAGCCGCGCGACGCGGCGGATGCGGCGGAAATGCTGGCGGCGCTCTCGGGACGCGTCCACACGGTGCTCACGGGAATCTGCCTGCGCCACGCGGGCGGCGCGATCGTGGATGCGGAATCGACGCGGGTGCGCCTGGCCGCGTTGAGTGACGCGGAAATTCGCGATTACGTCGCGTCGGGCGAGCCGATGGACAAAGCGGGCGCATATGCGATCCAGGGCCTGGCGTCGAAATTCATCGATCGGGTGGAGGGGTGTTACTTCAACGTGATGGGTTTGCCGGTGGCGATGGTGTACCGGCACTGGAAGTTTCTCGCGCTGCGCTGAAGGTGCCGGCCGGTTGTTTTTCCGCTTCCGGCGCGCGCTCGGTTCCCAGATATCGCGCCGCGAGGGCGGATTCGGCGACCGCGGCGGCAAGCACGATGAGCATCACGTACCACCACAGCGATTGGGGAGTTTTGCGCGTGGATGCGGCTTGAGGCGACGCGGCCGTTTCCCCAGACGCGTTGCCTTGCCACAGCGCGAGCACATCGTTGGGGATAACGTCGAGATTGGATTCCTTGGGATCGGGATTCACGGCGACTTCATTCAGCCGCCCGTTGGCGAGCCGGATCTGGTAATAACCGGCCTCGGTGAGTTGAAACGATTGCGCCGATCGAGCTTCGCCGAGCGTCAGCGGGCGCTGGCCTTGGGGATCGGTGACCTCCACGCCTTGCGCTTGCTCCTTGGCGCTGCGCAATTCGAGGAATGCATCTACGGGACGCGCGCCGCCCTGCCGTTCGCTCGCGGCAAGATAGCGCGCGGTCTGTTCGATGAACGGAACAAACGACGGATCGAGCGGAAAGTCGTTGGTGAGATTGTCGAGGCCGGAGGTGAACAGCAGCACGCGTCCTTCGCCGATGCGTTTTTCCAGCAGCAGCGGGGTCTGATCGGCCAGCCGCGCGATCACGCGCGCATCGCCGGGCTCGACATTGAGCGCGTAGAAAAATTTGACGCCCGCCCAGCCGTTGGATTTCGCGATCGCGGGAAAAGAAGTGTCCCTTTCGCCGGTTTCGATCGAATGGTCGGGCGTCCGGGTGTAGTCGCGTGTAGAGGTGATGCGCGCGTTGAAAATCGGAATCTGGAGGCGCGCGCCGGCCGAGGTTCCGGCTGCGATGAACAGGCTTCCGCCGTTGCGAACGTAATCGGTAAGTGAATTTTCAAGCAGCGTGGGTACCGAATTCACGTCGGAAAGAATGATGAATCCGTAGTTCGACGGCTTGCGGTCGGCGGCTTCGTTGACGTTGATCGATTCGAGCAAAAACGCGGATTGGGCGGCGGCGGAGAGCGCGGCGCCGATATACAGCGGCGATCGCGAGTCGCCGTAGTTGTGGATCAGGAGGGTTTTTTGCGGGTCGGAACGCTCGACCGCGAAGCGGCGCAGATCGTCGGCGGGAAATCCGTCGGCCGAATCGATCTTCACTTCGCAGCGGCTGAAGCCGTAGGGGACTTCGAGCGAAGGAAAATCGACCGTGGCTCGGCCGTTGGCGGGAACCGCGACGGTTTTCATCGCCGTGGTCTTGCCGTTGACCATCAGGGAAACAGTCCGCTGCGCGGCGGGCGTGAGGTAGCCGGCAATCACTGCAGTTACGTGCACGGGTTTCAAATCGCGGCCCCAAAGCTGTCCGGGCGCCTCCACCGATTCGACGGTCCAGTTGGGCTGTGCCGTGGTGACCACGGCGTGCGTGATCAGCGTGACGTTCGGGGGCATCGCCATATCGGGAAATGCGGGCGCGAGCTCGGTGCGCTGCATGTCGCTGAACAGGTGAAGTTCGACGGGCGTTTGGATCGATGCGGCCATGGCGCGGATGGCGCGGGCGAGCTCGGCGAAATTGCCGTGCGCGTCGCCGGGTTGGATCGCCTGAACCGCCGCGCGGAGCGCGCCTTGATCTTCGATCGGCTGGGTCATCAATCGCAGTTGCGAGCCGAAAGAGGCGATCTGCCCACGCGCGGGACCTTTGGAAGCAAGAACGCTCATCGCGGCCGCCTTGGCGTCTTCAAGACGAGTCCCGGCGCGCATGCTGAAAGAATTGTCGACCACCAGCAGCGTTAGCCGGTTGCTCGCGAGCGTCGCCGAATTGCGATTGATAAAGGGATTGGCGAACGCCAGAATCAGCGCGGCGAGCACCAGCAATCGCAGCGATAGCAGCAGCAGATATTGCAGTCTTCGATGGCGCGTGGAGCTGACGCTGCGCGCTTCATACAGCATCAAAGACGGCACGGGCTTGGGCGGACTTTTCAAGCGCTTGAGCAGGTGCAGATACAGAGGCAGCGCGATGCCCGCGAGCGCAGCGAGAAACCAGGGCGCGGAAAGCCCCACTTACACGATCCCCCATTTCCGCCGCAGCCACCATTCGGAAAAGCGCAGCGTGAGGAGCACCAGAAAAACCAGCGGGAGATCCCACAGATCCTTGGTTTCGCGCATGGTGACGCCGGCCTCGGAAAACGGGATGCTCTGCGCGAGTTTGCCTAAATCCGCCGGCTTCCAATATTGGCCGCCGGTTTGTGAGGCGATGCGTTCGAGCAGCGCGCGATTCTGCTCCGTATGAAAATTCTCTGCCACGCCGTCGAGACGCTCGAAGGTCAACACGTCGCGGCCGAATTCCTTGACTGCGCCGCTCGCATCGGCCCGCTGCGCGGTCACTTCGGTCAGATACGCGCCCGGTCTCGGCGCCGACCACGCGGCTTGAAACTCGCCGGGATTATCGGGAACCGGGCTCATTTCGACCAGCGCGCTGACGCCGGAAGGACCCAGAATGTGCGCCTCGACCTTGGCGTCGCGCGCGGGATTGTACTGCTGATCGCGAACGTCGGCCGTCAGCACGACGGAGCCGTTATCGAGCAGAATCTGCGACGGGATCGACGCCGCGACGTGGCCGGGAGTGTCGGAAACCAGCCAGCGCAGCAGTTGCTGCCAGAACAGATCGTGCGCGGTGTCGCCGAGCGGCGAACTCATCTGCCAGCGCCAGCTTCCGCCGGTCGCCATGATCGCGGTGCGTCCGCGGCCGAAATTTTCGGTGATCAGCAGCGGCAACTTGCGCCCTTCCGGCGTGATCATGCTGGCCAGGACGGTCGCGCCGGCCTTCGGTGTACCGGGATCTTCGTAATCCATCAGGTAGGGCAGCTTTTTCCATTTGGCCGCGTTCGCCGCGGGATCGTCGACCAGGCGTGTGATGATGCTGTCCATCCCCGCGGGTGCGAGCTCGGCCGTGGTGTGCGTGGTTCCGTTCTTGGGATCGGCTTCGCGATGAAAAGTGTTGGCCTGGGCGGGGAGAACAGTGGGCATCAGTTCGGTCAGCCTGGTCGCGTTCCAGCCGCCGTCGGCGAGCGCATATTGTCCGCCGAGCAAGAGCAATCCTCCGCCGCGCTTGTCCACGAATTGGTGAATCAACTCCTGCTGCTCGGGAGTGAAAAAGGCGGCTTCGACCGATCCCAGCACCAATCCCTGGTAGGCGAACAGATCCTCGCCGCGCGTGGGAAATCCGGCGGCGAGTTCCTGCGGATTCGCGATCCCCTGGCGATAGGTTTTATTTTCCGTGGTGCGGACCATCGAGACGATCTGCACCATGCGATCGTCCTGGCCGGCCTGGCGGATGAATTTGTACTCCCAGCGCGGCTCGCCCTCAATATAAAGGATGCGGCGCGGGTCGGAGGCGACGTTCACCACCCGAGTCAGGGTGTTGTTGGCCGTGTTCTCTTCGCGCGGGAGCGGCGTCGCGGTGATTTCAAGCGTTCTCGCGCCCGCGCCGCCGATATCGAACATCACCGTTTCCGTCTGGAGATTTCCATCCGCGCCTAGCGAGAACGCGCGCGAGGCGAGCAGCTTGGGCTGATTCTGGCTGACGTCGCGAATGGTGAGATCGATTTTCGATCCCGCGTAGCCGCGCTGGTGAAAAGTGATCTTCGCCGCCAGACGCGAGCCTGAAAGCGCGCGCGGCGCGATCTCGGCGTCGTCGAGCTCGACGTCATG
>JASHWA010000026.1 GCA_030044325.1 Bryobacteraceae bacterium | reverse complement strand
CACCACCACCCACACGTTCCCGTCCCGAAAATTGCCAATTTATTGGAATAATTGAGCTTTTTCCGGTCTTCAACTTGCCGTACCGGTTATGAGTCCGAAAGAAGGAAAGTTATGCGCATTTTTCATCTTGTGCCTGTGTTGGTCCCGCTCGCGATGGCCTTTGGACAAACCGCCGGCGACGGCAACTGGCCGCGCGAGATCGACACGGGCAGCGTTCATCTAGTCATCTATCAGCCTCAAGTCGACCGCTGGGAAGGCAACCATATTCAGTCGCGATCCGCCGTGATTGTCACGCGGCACGGAGATCCCACCCAGATCTTCGGCACCGTCTCGATACAAGCCAGAACCGAGGTCGATCGCGAATCGAGGCTGGTCTCGTTTGAAGACATCTCCATCAGGCAGGCCGATTTCCCGTCGGCTGCTGCGCTTCAGCCAACACTCATCAAAGCCGTTCGCGAAAGCGCCAAAAGCTGGCCGCGAACCGTCTCGCTCGACCGGCTGCTCGCCGATCTCTCCATCACGCAAGCAGAAACCAAGGCCGAATCGGTGCGCTTGAAGAACGGTCCGCCGAAAATCATTTTCAGCCCGACCCGCGCGGTGCTGATCCTGATCGACGGAGACCCAGTGTACCGGACTGTCGAAGGCACCACTTACACACGCGTCGTGAATACTCCGGCCCTGCTGCTGCTCGATTCCGCGGCAAACACGTTTTATCTCGACGGCGGAAATTACTGGATGACGGCGGCGTCTCTGAACGGTCCCTGGACCGCCGCGGCGAACGCTCCGCAGGATCTGAACTCGATCAAACAGCAACTGGCGCAGAGCGAAGAGCAGGAACCTTCCGAAGCGCCCGCCGCGCCCGCGGGAAATCCTCCCGCCGTGTACGTCAGCACAACCCCCGCCGACCTCCTGGTGAGTCGCGGCGAGCCGCAATATGCTCCCATTCCCGCCACCAGCCTGCTGTTTGTCACCAATTCCGAAAATGACATCTTTGTCGATACCAAAACGCAGCAATATTACGCGCTGCTCGAAGGACGCTGGTTCCGCGCCAAATCCCTCCAAGGCTCCTGGGAGTGGGTTCCGGGCGCGCAACTCCCACGCGACTTCGGCAAGATCTCGCCGGACAGCCCGAAAGGTCACGTGCTCGCGTCGGTTCCCGGAAGCGAGCAGGCCCGCGAAGCCGTCATTGCCAATGGAATCCCCCAGACCGCGACCGTCCGCCGCAGCGAAGCAAAGCTGACGGTGCACTACGACGGAGACCCGATCTTCCGGCCGATCGAAGGCACCTCCATGGAATACGCGATCAACACTTCTTCGGAAGTCATCCGCGCTGAAGGCCGGTATTACGCGGTCCAGCATGGAGTGTGGTTCGTCGCCGATGCGCCGGAAGGACCATGGATGGTCGCCGACACCGTCCCCGCTGAAATCTACAACATCCCTCCGGACAATCCTCTGTATCATCTCCGCTACGTGTACGTATACGGCGCAACGCCCGATTACGTCTACGTCGGCTACACGCCGGGCTATGTGGGAGCGTTCGTTTCCGATGGCGTGGTCGTCTTCGGAACCGGCTGGTGGTATCCGGGCTGGTGCGGGTTCGCATGGCCGTTTTACTGCTATGGCTGGCCCTGGACATGGGGACTCGGATTCGAGTTCAGCTACTGGGGCGGCGGATGGTTCTGGCATCCGGTGGGCTCCTTCTGGTGGTATCACGGGTGGCCGATCACGCATCGCGTTTTTTATGAGCACTGGAACCCGCAGTGGAACACAGCGAATCGCGCCTGGATCCGCGGCAATGTCAACGCATATAGCCACTGGCAGGGGAACGCCGTTGTCGCACGCGAGTTTCATCAGCCCGGCAATGTCGGCACCGGGCGTCCGGACTTGTACGCCGGCCACAATGGCCAAGTCTACGAACATCGTTCTGACGGCTGGTATCAACGCAACAATGCGGGCGAGTGGCAGAAAACGCCTGCGAATCCGCAGGCCCAGCAGCAACTCGACCAGGAGCGTCAATCGCGCTCGCTCGGCGAATCGCGGCAGCGTGAGTTCGAAAATCGCGGTCAATCGCCCGGGATTCCGCGAACTGTCGCACCCAGGCCGTCTATGCCGGCCCGGCCCGCTGCTCCGCCGCGCGGTGGCCGCGGGCGGGGATGAATGGGACCCAGGCTTGGGCGAAATATCTTGTACGATACCGGGCAGATGCGAAGTGGAGCTTTCCTGATGAAGCAGTTGAAGCGTCTGCCCGGACGCACATTCGAGATGTCGTGAATAGAGTTCGCGAAGGCCGAACCCGACTTCGCGGAGATGGACGAAAGGAAATTGCGTTGGTTCGCCCAACGGCTGCGGAAACGGAACGTTCACAGCACGTGTGCGATCATTTACGACGCATTTTGTGCGGTGATCAGCATTTGATCCCGTTCACACCAGGGCATCAGCCCGCGCGAACTTGAGTAACTCGTGATCGGCCTGCTGTGGCCGCAGGACCCTCTCGTCGCGTACAACTCTTCCGTCGCGGAAATAGATGTTGCGATTCGCATAGGCCGCGATGTCGGGTTCGTGCGTAACGATAATCGTCGTAATGCCCTGCAAGCGATTCAGATGTTGAAAAATCCCCATGATCTCGACGCTGGTCCGCGTGTCAAGCGCGCCGGTCGGCTCATCGGCGAGGATGATCTGCGGATTATTCACCAGCGCACGTGCGATCGCGACCCGTTGCTGCTGGCCACCGGATAATTGATTCGGATGATGGTCTGCACGGTCCGCCAGGCCCACCGAGGCGAGCGCCTGAAGTGCCCGGGCGCGAGGATCGGGAACCGCCTCCGCGGTATATAGCAGCGGGAGCTCGACATTTTCGATGGCGCTGGTGCGCGCCAGCAGATTGAATTGCTGGAACACGAATCCGATTTCGCGGTTGCGGATTTCGGCCAGTTGATCGCGGTCCATCTCTTCCACCCTGATCCCATCCAGCCGGTAGCTTCCGGAGCTGGGTTTATCAAGACATCCGAGAATGTTCATCAGAGTCGATTTCCCCGAGCCTGACGGCCCCATAATCGCCGCGAAGTCGCCGCGTTCGATCTCCAGCGAAACGTCGCACAAGGCGGCAACGGTCAGCTCCCCAATCCGGAACTTTCTTGCCAGATGTTCGGTTTCGATTACATTCTGCCTACTCATAGTGCAGCGCCTCGATCGGATCCATGTAGGCGGCTTTACGCGCGGGATAGAACCCGAAGGACACTCCCACCAGAGCGGAGAAAAGGAACGCGACCACGATTGAAGCCGCACTCATCACCGTGGACCACCCAGCGAAGTGAGAAATGAGAATGCTCGCCGTAATCCCGAGTACGATGCCAATCGCACCCCCGACGATCGACAAGGTGACGGCTTCCACCAGAAACTGGCTCAGAATGTCGCGCGTCTTGGCGCCCACCGCCTGACGCAGACCGATCTCCCGGGTCCGCTCACTCACCGAAACCAGCATGATGTTCATGATCCCTATCCCGCCGACAATCAGCGAAACCGATGCGATCGCCGCCAGCAGGATCGACATGACTCTTGCCGATGTCTCCTGGGCTTGAAACACCTCCTCCATGTTGCGAATGGTGAAGTCGTCGTCCTCGTTGGATTGCAGGTGGTGGCGCTGGCGCAGCAATGCTCGCATCTGTTCCTGCACGTCGTCGGTGCGGCCCTCTCGCGCTTGTACCATTAGGGAGCCGACCGCCGCATAATTGGCCTGGCTGGTTCCGATCACTTTCTTTTTCGCCGTGCTTATTGGCATCAGGATGACATCGTCCTGATCCTGACCGGTAGGCGATTGCCCCTTGGGCACCAGTGTTCCAATCACCGTGAACGGGACTGTCTTGATCCGAATGACCTGTCCCACGGGATTCTCGCCATAGAACAGGTTGTCGATAACGGTCTTGCCGAGCAAGGCGACTTTGGAGGCCGTTTCCACCTCACTCGTGGTGAACGGCTGGCCTTTTTCGATGTGGAGGTCGCGAATGGGAAGGTAGTCGGGCGTGGTTCCGAGCACCTGCGTTCCCCAGTTGTTATTGCCGTAAACCACCTGCACTCCACCGCGGACCGCGGGTGCGGCCAGAGCCGCGGCATCGCATTCGCGGATGATCGCCCGCGCATCGTCTTCGGTGAGCGTCTGCGCATTGCCCGTTCCCATCCGGATACCCGAACTGGTGATGCTTCCGGAGAGAACCACGATCAGGTTGCTCCCGATGGAGGCAATCTGCTCGCGGATACGCTCCTCGGCGCCCGACCCGACCGCCACCATGGCGATTACAGCCGCCACTCCGATGATGATGCCGAGCATCGTCAGTGCCGAGCGCATTTTATTGACCCGCAGTGCCCGCAAGGCGATCTTGACGCTCGCCGTGATCTTTCTGGCGTTCATTGTCGTTAACCTACGTTGTTGCCTAAATGCCGATTCGTTTGTTGCTGCTCGGCGGCTGAGATGGCGGGTTAGACGCACCCGCCTTGGCGACCATCCCCGTGATCACTTGCTGACCTTCCACTAATGTGCCGCCGGTTACCTCCACGTGATTGACATCGCTGATTCCGGTCGCGATTTGCACCGCGGCCGGATGACCATGTTGGTCGAGAACATACACCGTTTGCGCCGATGGCTGCTGCGCGGAGGGCGGCCTCGAAGCCGCGCGCGGGTGAAATCGCAGCGCCGCTTTCGGGATGCGCAGCGCGTTCGCAGCGTGGCCGGTGAAAATGGTGGCGTTGGCCGTCATGCCGGGGAACAGCTTGAGATCCGGGTTGGACACCGCGATCACCACGTCGTAAGTGATCACGTTTTGCACGTTGATGGGCGCCTCCCGGATTTGAGCTACAGTCCCGTGGAAAATCTGACTGGGATAGGCGTCCACGGTGAAGTCAGCAGGCTGGTTGACGCGGATCGGCCCGACGTCGGATTCATCGACATTCGTGTCCACCTGCATCTTCGTCAAGTCTTGCGCAATCAGAAAAATGACCGGCGCTTGGAAAGAGGCGGCCACGGTCTGGCCGACATCCATGTTGCGCGACTCGACCGTGCCATCCACCGGCGCGAGAATGCGGGTATGGTCCAGATTCAGTTGGGCTTGGGCGAGCGCAGCCTGGTCCTGGGCTACGACGGCTACGGCCTGATCGAGCTGGGTGCGCGCCACGTCCACGGCTTTCTGCGCGGATTCGGCGGAAGCCTGCGCGGCATTGACTGACGCTTGCGCGGCGTCCAGGCTTGCGATTGCCTGGTCATAGGTGGCCTGCGCCGTATCGGCGTCTTCCTGCGAAGTGGCGCC
>JASHWA010000025.1 GCA_030044325.1 Bryobacteraceae bacterium | reverse complement strand
CTATCCCGGCGACTTCTCAGACGGCCATGCGTTGGCTCGGGCGCTGGGAGAATATTTTCACTTCTACAATCATCAGCGGCCGCATCAGTCGCTGGGCTACAAAACGCCGGCCGACCTGTTTCCAATTCCCAAAACCAAAAGGAAGCGGACTCCTTAACTGGGGGACGCCGTCCCCCAGGCCCCCTGGGATTTATCGCTTTCGCGCCAGTGTGGACTTTTTGCTTGCTTTGTTGGAGAGCAGGTGTACAATCAACTTGCTTGTGCCGGAGGATCGGGCAATCCAGGGATGGAACCCCAGCGCCGAGCCAAGTCCGGTGTGGACGGCGGCCTCAAAACCGCCTCCCCCTTAACCCGCCGCTCCATCTAAGGACGTCGATTTTTTTGTCCAATCGATGGGGTCCACCTCACTGTCCCCAATCCACCGTATCAACCTCCAGTGAAGGCACAGCAGTGGACAGAGCGGTCTGTCCCCTTTCTTGAGGAAACGCCAGGCCGATCAGCCCCCGCGGATGAGCTTCGCTTCGTGTACGCGACTGTCCCCTTTTTTCGCAACCTCTATAAGAATCGGGGATTGGATATCCTTGTTACTCATGACCCAGCGCCTTTCTTCCGAATTATTGGCGGAGTTCCTCGGAACGCTCGTTTTAATCCTGTTCGGCGACGGCGTCGTCGCGATGGTGGTGCTGTTCGATAAAGGCGGCTACACCAATATCACGCTCGCCTGGGGATTGGCCGTGACCATGGGAATTTACATCGCCGGAAAAGTCACGGGAGCGCATCTGAATCCTGCCGTGACGCTCGCCCTCGCGGTTTTTCGCGAATTTCCCTGGCGCAAGGTCCTTCCCTATTTTCTCGTGCAAACCGCGGGAGCGTTCGTCGCGGCCGCCATCGTTTACTGGAATTACCGGCTGCAATTCCTACGCGTCGATCCCACCCTTGAAAAAACAGCCGGCGTCTTCACCACCTTCCCCGCTTTTCCGCTCGAATTATCCGCCGGATTGCTCGACCAGATGATCGGAACCGGTCTTCTTGTCCTGATGATTTTCGCGATCACCGATGAACGCAACACCCCGCCCGGTTCGAACATGACACCGCTGATGGTCGGCCTCGTGGTAGTGGTGATCGGAATGGCATTCGGAGGAATGCACGGCTACGCGATCAATCCCGCGCGCGATTTCGGCCCGCGCCTGTTCACCGTGGTCGCCGGATTCAAGAACAACGGCCTGACCGATGGAACCATGGTTTTTTGGGTCCCCATTGTCGGTCCGCTCGTCGGCGGAGTAATCGGCGCGGCAACCTACGATCTGACCATCCGCCGGATGCTTCCGAAGGCCTAGTTTCGCATGGCGAGCCGCGCCAGCAATGGCGCGGGTTTTCCGCACGTTCACGCCCTACGATTTGCGCGAGCCGCGGCAGCTATGCCGCGGGTAAACGCTCAGGCAAGACGCCGAAAACAAAGGAAGGCCTCAAGGACCGCCGCCGGCCGAGTCACGACGCCCTGCCGCGTCCCGAGCTCCTAATGGCAGGGGTGAAAACCGCGGCAACCCGCAGGCCGGCTGTGTCCGGTGCGGCTCGCGGTCTCAATGCGCGTCGAGCCGCCTCGCGTTAAGCGAGCGGGCACGCTACCGAACCGCGACCAAAGGAAGCGGCGAACATTGACGTTTCTACAGTCTCACCGCCGAATCAACTGAAGCAGATTGTTGTAATCGTCGGTCCACAATCGAATCGAAGCAGTAGGAATCGCCTGCGCCGCTTTCACAACCGCCGGCCGCGCGAGAAAATCGCGATTCCCGGTCACCAGCACCCATGTCGCCGAAGAAAC
Source organism: Bryobacteraceae bacterium (assembly GCA_030044325.1). Lineage (GTDB taxonomy): Bacteria > Acidobacteriota > Terriglobia > Bryobacterales > Bryobacteraceae > Palsa-187. Next base: position 14,227 of record JASHWA010000025.1, on the reverse strand, counting down.
CCCAAGATCGTCGTCCCGCTGGCTTTCAATCTGAACCGATCGCAACCCGCACGCATCCGCCACTCCCTTCACTGCCGGCGCGAGATCCAGAAATTGGTTCGAAATATGAAATGCGAGAATACCGCCCGGCGCCAGATGCCGTTCGTAAACCGCGAACGCTTCGCGCGTGAGCAGGTGCACCGGAATCGCATCGCCCGAAAACGCGTCGATCGCTAGAACGTCAAAGCGATTCGGCGATTCGCGCTCCAATGACAGGCGCGCATCGCCGCTCGCGATCTCGATCCTCGCGCCGGAATCGCGCAGAAACGAAAATTGCGATTCCGCAATCGCGGTCACCTCCGGGTTGATCTCGTAAAAGCGAAACTGATCGCCCGCTTGGCCGTAAATCGCCAGCGTTCCCGCTCCCAGCCCGACCACCCCGATTCGTTTCGACGCCACGCAACAGTTGCCGAGCGCCAGCCCGATTCCCGACGCCGGCCCGTAGTACGTCGTCGGCCAGTCGCGCCGCAACGGCGCGAAAAATTGCGAGCCGTGCTTGACGTTTCCGTGATACAGCGTGCGCTGGCCGCCCCAATCCACCACGCGCAGCGATCCGTAAAAATCGCGTTTGAGCACAACCGTGTGCGAATGATACGCCCCGATCTGCGCGACCAGCACCACCGCCATCGCCACGCTCGCCACCGGCCACAGCAGCCGTTGCGACCACCCCTGATCCCAGTTCGCCACCGACGCAAGAACCGCGAGCAACAGCATGGTGATCGTGAGCTCGTAAACCCCGGAGAAAATCACCGGCGCGATCAGTCCCACAAAGATCGCGCCCAGCGCTCCGCCCAGCGCGATCATCAGGTAAAACGACGTCAAATGTTCCTGCGGCGGTTTGCGCGCCGCCAGCTCGCCGTGCGAGAACATGCATCCGATGAACATCGCCAGCGCAAATACCGGAATGGAGACCAACAGCGCGTCGCTGAAGCGGATGTCATAAGTCGCGTACGCCGCCGCTCCCAGCGCCATCGCGAGCAGCCGCTGAAATACCGGCCGCCGGTACCAGCGCGAGCTTTCAAAACACAGAATGAATGTCAGCAGATACAGCGCCAGCGGCACGATCCACAACAGCGGAACCGCGGCCACGTTTTCGGTGAGCTGATTGGTGGTCGAAAGCAAAAGCATCGAGCCGGCCGCCGCCAGAATGATCCAGGTGAAACGGTCGCGCGTGCCGACTGGTGACGTTTCAACGCGTCCTGCGGAAATCCCCCGCCCGCTCCACGCAATCCCCGCGCATAGGATCGCGAACACGCCGAATCCCGCAGACCAGAGATAATCCTGCGTGTGCGTCGGAATCCGCGGCTCGATCAGGCTGGGATACGCGACCAGCGCCATCAACGCCCCCAGATTCGACAGCGCGAATAGTCGATACGGCCGCGCTTCCGGCCATCGTCGCGCGTACCACGCCTGCAGCAGCGGACCGGTGGTGGAAAGCAGAAAATACGGCAGCCCCAGCACGCAAACCAGCAGCAGCAGAATTCGCGACGCCGGGTGCTCGATCCCGATTTTCCACCTGTCGCCCGGAATCGCCGGAAGAAACGCCAGCGCAGCCCCCAGCAGCGCGATGTGAACCACACTCTGCGCGCGCGCGCCCAGCCGCGTCACCATCGCGTTCGCATACCAATAGCCGGCGAGCAATGCGGTCTGGTAAAAAACCAGGCACGTCATCCATACCGCCGCCGACCCGCCGAACCACGGCAAAATCAGTTTCGCCACTATCGGCTGAATCAGAAACAGCAGGAATGCGCTCAAAAAAATGACCGCGCCGAACAGAATCCCATGCTGAAACGGCGGCCGCGTCACTCATTTACCATATTAAGATGTCCGCCAATGAAGAACTGACCGAAAATACCGAGCATGCCAAGGAACCTTTCGACAAGAAAGTCGCGGCGTCCATGGCGATCATCGCGGCCGCCCTGGCCGTCGTTTCGGTTTTCGGACAACTCTTCGCGAATGAGGAATTGTTGAAGCAGGCCAAGGCGTCGGATCAGTGGGCGTATTATCAGGCCAAATCCATCCGCCGCTACGAATCCGATATCGCGAAGGATCTGTTCGGGAACCAGGACGGCGAGCGTTCCGCACAAGGCGTTGTAAAATACGCCGCCAACATGGAGCGATACCAGAAGGAAAGCGAGGAGGTGCAGCAGGAAGCGCGCAACCTGGAACACGAAAGCGAGTTCAAGGGCCGCCAGGCGCTGCGCATGCACATCGGCGAAATTTTTCTGGAAATCGGAATCGTTTTCGCTTCACTCGCGATCCTGGCCAAGCGCAACGAGATGTGGTGGGCCTCGCTCGCCAGCGCCGCCGTCGGCGCAGCCATCGCCCTCACCATAATCTGGTTGCATTGAACCACAGGCCGCGCCTCGTATCGCCCGTACTGAGGATGGTCGCTGAAAAAAGGGGACAGACTACTCTGTCCCCACATGCAAACTGTTGAAACCGTGTAGAGCGGTGGTGGTGGGCAGAGCTGTCTGTCCCTTTTTTCTGCAACCTTCTACTACTTGTTGATAATCTCCATCAGGTAATCGGTGGCTTCCTTCGATCCGCGCATCCGGCCCAGCCACTCGATGCCCTCCTTCTTGAGCTCGGGATCTTTCTCGCTGCGCAGGATCGCGACCAGTTGCTTGCCCGCATTCTGCCTTCCCAGCGCGCGAATGATTTCGGACTTCACGTTTTTCTCCGCTTGCGCCGTGTACAGCGAGCTCAGATCGTTCGCGGTGTTGTCGGCATGCATCGTCGCCAGATAACGGATCGCGCCGGTGCGCAGGTCCGGGTTGCTTTCCGTTTTCGCGATTTGAAGTAACTGGTCCGTGGCGCGGCTCATCATGAGCGATTCGAGAATGGTCTGTTTGAGGTCGTTGTTCTTCTCGCTCGCGTACAACTGCGCGAGCTCGCCCGCGGCCTGCATCATTCCGAGCGAGCGAATGGCTTCGCGCCGCAGGTCCGCGTTTGGTTCGCTCTTGGCGGCGTTGAGCAGATGCGCCTTGTCGCGCGAAATCATCATGCTGTGCAACACGGCGCGCCGAACGTCCACATCCGTGTTGGCCGCGTAAACCTGCGCCAGCGCGTCCTGGGTGTCCTTGGATCGGAAGGTTCCCAGGTACGTCACCGCGCGAATCTGAAGATCGGGATTGGAGCCGTTTTTCGCATATTGCAGCACGATGTCGCGCGCCTTGTCGCTGGGATTCTGCGCCAGCACGAACAGCGCTCGCGATTTGACGCCCACGTCGTTCTTGGGATCGTTCAGAACTTTTTGAAGCAAGGGAACCGTGCGGTCCGGCTCCGAGTTCATCAGCGCGTTGATCGCCAGCAGCTTCAGATCCTGGTCGGACTGGCTGTCGGGCGAAACCGGATGGCCGCTTTCCTGCTGGATCTCCACCTGGAGCGCGCTCGCGTCGTTGATCCACCGGCTCTGCGGAAACTGCTGGGGAATCTCGGCCAGCGCGGCCAGCGCTTCATCGCGCTTTTCCAGTTTGTCCAGCGCGTACGCCTTCCAATAATACGCGCCATCGGCGCGCGCCCACTTGTTCGCGATCACTTCGTCGAAGCGTTTGATGGCTTGCTCATAGCGGCGGCTGTCGATCAGGTTCGTGCCGCTCTGATAGATTTCGAGACTGCGATCCCGATTCTCGCGCGCCAGCTCCCGCGCCTGCTGCGCCATCGCGCGTGCCTGTTCACGCGCCTGTTGCTGCGCCTGGCGCGCCTCGTCCGCCGCCGATTGCGGATCGAAGGCGAACATTCTATCGATCGCGAAATCGAGATCCGGTATATTCAGCTGAAGCTGGTCCAGGTCGCGCTCAAGCTCGCCGAGATCGATGCCTTGCGCCAGCCGATCCAGCTGCCCCCGGATTTCGGGCGTCTCAATCTGTTGCATCGCGCTCTGGGCTTGCTTGAGCGCCCGATCGATCGCACTCTGCACATCGCCGGTCTGCGCCAGGGCCGGAAACGCGGCGAGCACCGTCAATCCCACAATTATCTTCATATCGTTCATAGCACCGGCGCGTTCTGCGCCGCCTCTCTTTCCTCCACCTCGGAACTGAAAATTTTCACCTTGAACAGAATCCCGCGACCCTCGATCTCTTGGCGCAGATCCTGCAACTGCCCCGGAGAAACCTGTGAAGGGTTGTGCGCGACATCCAGAAGCACGCGTTCGAGCTCGTCCAGAAAATTCGCCGTCCGGTCGTCGCCCGCGCTCGCCGCCGTCTCGCGATACAGCCGGTTCGCTTCCACCAGGTCCTCGGCAGCGCGCTGTTCGTAGGAAATGTCCAGCGCGCCGTTTTTCGGATCTCCCGAATTGGCCAGCTCGGCGAGCACCGTCTGGGTGCGCTCCAGGTGATCGCCCACCGCGACCATCAGCACTCTTTCGCGCACCTCGAGATCCGCCGCCGCGGACGCCTTTGCGCCGGATTCGCGCCAGCTTCGCCCGGCGAAAAACGCCACGGCCATCAGCCCCCCCAGCGCCGCCGCCGCGGCCAGCGGCTTCCACGCCAGCCACGCGAGCGCTCGCCTCCGCGGAAGCCTGCGCTCCACCTCGCGCCACACGCGCGTTTCATAATCCGCCCCGCGCTCGGGAACCGGAAAGCTGTCCACCGAATTCAACACCCGTTGCAGCGCCTGATACGACCCGCGGCAGGCTTCGCACGATTCCAGGTGCCGCTGGATCTCGTCCGCCTGCTCGCCGTAGTAGTACAAAACCAGTTGCTCTTCCGTTGCGTGCTTCATGACTGTGAGTTCACCAGGGGTTCCAGCGCGCGGCGCAACTTCTGCACCGCGCGAAAAATACTGTGCTTGGCCGCGTTTCCGGAAAGTCCCAGCGCGCCCGCGATCTCCTCGATCGATTGTCCTTCGAAATGCCGCAGCACGAACGCGGTGCGCTCCTGCCGGCTCAATCCGTCGAGTGTCGCCGCCACGCGCTGCTGCACGCGGTCGGAAAACAGCAGCCGGTCCGGACCGGGCGCATGCGAAGCCAGCGCGTGCACCACGTCGGTTTCGCGCTCGCCCGCCGATTCCGTCATCGCCACTTCGCCGTGCCGCTGCCGCCGGCGCACCAGGTCGAGCGAATAGTTCGCCGCGATGCGGTACAGCCATGTGCTGAAGCTCGACCGCGCTTCCCAGCGATGCAGCTGCTTGTAGGCGCGCAGGAACGTTTCCTGCACCACGTCTTCGGAATCCTGTTCGTTGCCTGTCATACGGTACGCCAGCCGGAAAACAGCCCGGCTGTGCCTCTCCACCAGCACGCGATACGCGTTCCCGTCGCCGGCCCGGACGCGGGCGACCGCAACGCTGTCGCTTTCCTCCATGCTTCCTTTAGACTGCATCCATTGCGCGCGGTTAGCTACACTTCTTATATGGATTCCCGCCGGATCTTCCTCGGCAAGGTCGCGTCCGGACTCGGCACGCTGGCCGCCGTTCCGCGCCGCGTGTGGGGATCGAATGACCGCATTCGCGTGGGCTTCATCGGCTTCGGCGACCGCGCAAGGGAGCTGCTCAATTACGTTCGCGCCTGCCCCAACACGGAAGCGGCAGCGTTTTGCGACGTTTACCGCCTCCAGCTGGACCGCGCCCAAAGCGCCGCTCCCGGCGCGGCCGTGTATCGCGATTACCGCGCGATGCTCGACGACCCGTCCATCGACGCCGTGATCGTCGCCACGCCGCCGCATCTTCACGCCGGACATTTCTGCGCCGCTCTCGATGCGGGAAAGCACGTTTATCAGGAAAAGACCATGGCGCTGAGCGTCGATCACGCGCGCCGCATGCGCGACGCCTCAAAACGCGACGGCGCCAGGCACGTGATTCAGATCGGCCATCAGTCGTGCTCCTCCGGACAGGCGCGCGACGCGCGCATGTTCCTGTCCGATCCGTCGCGAATGGGAAAAATCACCGCGATCGAGATGCGCATGCATCGCAACACGCCGCGCGGAAGGCCCCAATGGTCGCGGCGCGTGACCCCGGAAATGAATCCCCAAAATATCGCGTGGGATTTGTTTTTAGGCGACGCCCCGCCGCGCGAATTTGACGCGCATCGCTTCGTAAATTGGCGCCATTTTTTGGATTATTCCGCGGGGAATATTTCGGAAAGTATGACCCAGCAGCTGGCTTTCTGGTATAAGGCGCTGCGCCTGCGCATCCCCCAGTCGGCGAGCGCTTCCGGCGGAATTTTTCTGTGGAAAGACGGCCGCGAGTCGCCCGACACCATGAGCGTCGCGCTCGCGCAGCGCGAGGAAATCCTGATCCATTGGACCTGCGGCTCCGGAAACAATCATCCCGGCGCCGGCGAACACGTCCTGGGCGAGAACGGGACCCTCGCGCGCGACGCGCTGTTCCGCTATTTTCCGCAAAAGGTCAATCGGCCCGACGCCCATGAGATGACCGGCCGCGCCACCCAGGTCCCGCACGCGCACATGCAGGACTTTTTCGACGCGATCCGCGCCGGCCGCGAGGCCAATTGCCCCTTCGAGCTCGGCTGGCGCGTTTCGATCGCCGCGGCCATGGCCGCGCAGGCGTATCGGGAGCAACGCACGGTGCGCTGGGACGCGGAAAAAGAGGAGATCGTTTAGCGCCTTGGATTTCGCCTACACCCCGGAACAAAACCAGCTTCGCAAAACCATTCGCGATTTCGCCGAAGCCGAAATCCGGCCCCACGTGATGGAGTGGGACGAGTCCCAGCATTTCCCCGTGGACGTTTTCCGCGAGCTCGGTCGAATCGGCGTGCTGGGCGCCGTTTTTCCCGAAGATCTCGGCGGCTCCGGCTACACCTACGTCGATTACACCATCCTCATGGAAGAGCTGGCGCGCGTCGACCCCTCCATCGCCTTGAGCGCGGCGGCCCATATTTCGCTGTGCACCAACCATATTTATCTCGCCGGCTCGCGTGATCAGAAGGAGCGCTACGTCCCCAAGCTCGCCAGCGGCGAATGGATCGGATGCTGGTCGTTGACCGAGCCCGAAGCCGGCTCGGATGCGGCGGGCACGCGCACCCAGGCCGTGCTCGACGGCGAAACCTGGGTGCTCAACGGCGGGAAAACGTTCACTACCAACGCGCACGTCGCCGACGTTTGCGTCGCTATGGCCGTGACCGACCGCGCCGCTTCCTCGCACGGAATTTCGGCCTTCATTCTCGAAACGGGCACGCCCGGTTTTCGCGCGGGGAAAAAAGAAAACAAGCTGGGGATGCGCTGCTCGCCCACCGGCGAAGTTCTGTTCACCGATTGCCGGCTTCCCGCATCGCAGCTGTGCGGAAAGCGCGGCGAAGGTTTCGTCGACAGCTTGCGCATTCTCGACGGCGGCCGGATTTCGATTGCCGCGCTGGCGGTGGGCATCGCGCAGGGAGCGTACGAAGCAGCCCTAAAATATTCGAAACAAAGAAAACAATTCGGCCGATTTATTTCAGAATTTCAGGCGATTCAGAATAAATTAGCGGATATGGCCACGGAAATCGACGCGGCGCGGCTGCTCACTCTGCGCGCGGCATGGCTCAAGGACCAGGGCAAAAGCGTCAACAAGCAATCCGCCATGGCCAAGCTGTATGCGTCGGAAAGCGCCGTGCGCGTCGCCAACGAAGCTCTGCAAATCCATGGCGGCTACGGCTTCATCAAGGACTTTCCGGTCGAAAAGTTTTACCGCGACGTGAAGCTGTGCACCATCGGCGAGGGGACGAGCGAAATCCAGCGGCTGGTCATCGCGCGGCAATTGCTCAAGAGCGGATGCTAGCCGAAAAAATCGCCGCGCGCGACCACCGCTCGCTTGCCCGCGCCGCTACCTGGATCGAAAATCGCAGGCCGGAAGCCGAGCCGCTCCTGCGCGAGCTTTTTCCGCGCACCGGACACGCCATGATCGTCGGCGTCACCGGCGCGCCCGGCGCCGGGAAAAGCACGCTCTGCGATCAGCTCACCGAAAAACTTCGCGCGGACCGGAAAACCGTCGGCGTGATCGCCGTCGATCCCACCAGTCCCTACACCGGCGGCGCCATCCTCGGCGATCGCATCCGCATGCAGCGGCATCATTCCGACCCAGGTGTCTTCATCCGCTCCATGGCCACCCGCGGATGGCTCGGCGGCTTGGCCGCCGCGACCACGGAAATGACCATGCTGCTCGACGCCGCCGGATTCGACACCGTGCTCGTCGAAACCGTCGGCGTGGGGCAGGATGAAGTCGAAATCGCGCGCCTGGCCGACGTGACCTTGGTGGTGCTGGTGCCGGGCATGGGCGACGACGTGCAAGCCATCAAAGCCGGTATCATGGAGATCGCCGATGTGTTCGTCATCAATAAAGCCGATCAGCCGGGCGCCGAAAAACTCGAGCGCGAACTCAAGAGCTATCTCGCCTTGTCCCATCGCGCCGACGGATGGTCGCCCACCATCGTGCAGACCGTCGCGAGCGACGGCAAAGGAATCGCTGCAGTGATCGCCGCCGCCCTCGAATATCACGCCCGCGGATCCAGCCGCGCGCGCGCGGCGGAAATCTGGGCTCTGCGGCTGCGCGAAATGCTCCGCGAGCGCCTGCTCGACCGCCTGCCCGAGTCCGAATTCGCGGCCCGCGGAAAAGAAGTCGCCGAGCGCCGCCGCGATCCCTATTCCATCCTCCATGAATGGCTTGAACGAATCTAAGAGACCGCCGAAAAAGGGGACGGACTACTCTGTCCCCAGGCGCAAGACGTCGAAACCGCGTAGAGCGGTGGGAGTGGACAGAGCTGTCTGTCCCCTTTTTCAGCAACCCCCTGAAATCGATCACCTGGGAATCGCGGTCCGTTCGATCGACCGCGCGCTCCAGTTTTATCGCGACCAGCTGGGGCTCGCCGTTTCCCTCCGCGAAACCGTCGCCCCCGAAAAAGTGAACGTCGCCATGCTGCCCTTGGGCGATCCGCGCATCGAGCTGATCGAGCCCGCCGATAACGACTCGGCCGTCGCGAAATTCCTGGATAAGCGCGGCGAGGGTCTGCATCACCTCGCCATCCGAATCCCGGATTTCGATGCGGTCCTCGATCGTCTGCGCAAATCCGGCGCCAAGCTCCTGAACGAGCCCCGCAAAGGCGCCGGCGGCCACACCTACGTTTTCGTGCACCCGTCCTCCGCCGGCGGCGTGCTCCTCGAACTGATCAAGGAATGAACCCCACAATCGGAATCATTGGCGGCAGCGGCCTCTACTCCATGCCGGGATTTGAGGCGCACCAGGAGCGCGCCATCGAAACGCCCTGGGGAGCGCCGTCGGAAGCCTACGTCGTCGGAAAACTCGCCGGCAAGCAGGTCGCCTTCCTGGCGCGCCACGGCCGCGGCCACCGCATTTCGCCCTCGGAGCTGAATTTCCGCGCCAATATCTGGGGATTCAAAAAACTCGGCGTCGAGCGGATTCTCTCCCTCAGCGCCGTCGGATCGCTCAAAGAGGAGCACCGGCCGCTCGATTTCGTCATCCCCGATCAGTTCGTCGATCGCACCCGCGGGCGCGCCTCCACTTTTTTCGGTGAAGGCCTGGTCGCGCACGTCAGCTTCGCGCATCCCGTGTGTACACATCTCGCGCAACTCGCCGCGGAAGCCGGCCGCAAGGCCGGCATCAATGTCAAGCTCGGGGGAACGTATCTGTGCATGGAGGGTCCCGCGTTTTCGACCCTCGCCGAATCGAACCTGTATCGAAGCTGGGGCATGGACGTCATCGGCATGACCAATCTGCAGGAGGCCAAGCTCGCGCGCGAGGCCGAAATCTGCTACGCCACCATCGCCATGGTCACCGATTACGACTGCTGGCACCCCGATCATGACGCCGTCACCGTGAACGATATCATCGCCAATCTCGTGAAAAACGCGGAAAACGCCTGCAACCTGGTCGCCGCCGCGGTTCGCGCCATGCCGGAAACGCGCGGCTGCAAATGCGGCTCCGCGCTCGCCCACGCGCTCATCACCGATCGCAAATCGATTCCCGAAGCCACGCGGAAAAAGCTGGAGCTGCTGGTTGGGAAATACCTGTAGCGAGCTGCTCGACTACTGTCTTCGCGGCGAAGCGTGGCCCGCTCCGCTGCTTGACCGCGCCATCGAAGAAGATCACGGCCGCGCCCTGCTTTCCGTTGTAGTCGAGCGCCTGGGCGATCTCTTCGACCCGCGCCTGTGCCGCTTCTACGATCGCCTGTTCACTCAGGTGATCGAGCGCGCCGCTCCGCATCTTACGCCGCGCATCCGCGGCGATCGCACCGCCTTTCCGCCTCCGCGCAACACGCGCCGCGTCTATGTCCTCTCCCGAGTCACCCTCGGAGCCGACGTCGCCGTCACCAGCGTGCTTCTCGATGCCGCGAAAAAGCGCTATCCCGATGCGGAAATCGTTTTCGCGGGTCCCCGAAAATGTTTCGAGCTGTTCGAATCAGACCCGCGCATCGCGCATTTGGAAGCGCCTTACGCGCGCTCCGGCGCCCTTCAGGACCGTCTCGAAGCGAGCGCCGCACTGTGGTTCGGCGATGGAATCGTGATCGATCCCGATTCGCGGCTTACGCAGCTCGGATTGATTTCCGTGTGCGATCCCCAGCGCTATTTCTTCTTCGAGAGCCGGTCCCACGGAAACGATTCTGCGGAGCGACTGCCCGACCTGGCGTCGCGCTGGGCACGCGAGATTTTTGGCGTCGAAAACGCCCGTCCCTTCATCGCGCCGCGCCCCTCGGGCGGCGAAGCCGAACACATCACCATGAGTCTGGGCGTCGGTGACAACGAATCGAAGCGCCTGGGCGATGCGTTCGAATCCGAGCTCCTCCGGCTGCTGGCAGGCCGTCGCGTGCTGATCGATAAAGGCGCTAGCTTGCGCGAACACCAGCGGGTCGAACGCGTGATTCAGCCCGGGATGCGCGCCCATGACGGCCCTTTCGCGCCCTTTGCCGCCGCCATCGCCCGATCCAAGCTGTACATCGGCTACGACTCCGCCGGAGGCCATGTCGCGTCAGCGTGCGGAGTTCCGCAGATCTCGATCTTCGCGGGCGCGGTCAACGACCGCTTTTTTGATCGCTGGAAACCGCTCGGTTGCGTCTTGCGCGCTCCTCAACCGGATCTGCTGCGCAAAATCGGCGAAATCCTGCCGCCGTAGACCAACTGCGGCGTGAGGCGCGACAGTAATGAAGCGCGTTGGCCACTCGTCTACATCGGAACCTTCACTTCTATCCGCATCGAACCGCACTTCGCGAATCCGTACTGGAACGCATCATCAGTACCATCGCCCGACACCCCAAGCCCGAGCCTTTCGCGTGCAAGTTCTATATGTTCCGTGCGCCTCCCCGACGGCGCTTCGCGTTTCCATTTCGTGGATTCAAGGTCTTTTGCTCTACCGATTTGCGGAAAATGAACCACCGCGCGGTGGGTGACAGGATTTTCCTTGACACGATCGCAAACTTCGCCATAGAATGGCCCAAATACAGTTCGCTGCAAGGGTAGTTCGGGTTGTTGTTTCTTGTCGTTCCATTTTCTTGAGCTGAAAGTGCCGAAAGAGCAAGGGGGTAGCATGATTTCGAGTCGCACACTGTTTCGCGCGGGGATTTCGCCGGTGTTTTTGGCGCTCGCCGTGGCGATTTTTCTCACGCTGAGTTCAGCGCCCGCATTTGGCCAGGGCGCCGCGACCACTGGCGTGGTTACCGGGCAGATTAACGATCCGCAGAGCGCGGCGATCGCTGGCGCGGCCATTCGGCTGGTTGACACAACCACGGGCAGCGCGCGCGATACGCAAAGCAATGATGTGGGGCGCTACACGATTCCAAGCGTCGCGCCGGGCGTCTACGACCTGACGGTCACCAAGTCCGGCTTCGAAGCGTCCAAGTTGAGCGCCATCAAAGTCGACGTCGGCGTGACGCTGACGTTGAATGTGACCCTCCAGATCGGCGCGACGACGACCACCGTCGAAGTTCAGGCGGCCGCGGGCGCGGAGTTGCAGACGTTGAACGCGACGGTCGGCACCACCATCACCAACACGGCGCTGAACGTCATGCCGAATATGAGCCGCGATGTGAGCACGCTCGCGAGCTTGCAGGTCGGCGTTTCGCTCGACGGCAACGTGGCCGGTGCGGCGACGGATCAGAACAAGTTCCAGCTTGACGGCGGCAATAACTCCGACGACATGGCCGGCACGAACACCACTTATGTTCCCGGCAACGCCTACGCCGGCTCGTCCTCTTCCGGCGGCACGCCGACGGGCGTGATTCCGACGCCGGTCGAAAGTATTGAAGAGTTCAAGATCAACACCACCGGCCAGACCGCGGATTTCGGCGGCGCGGCCGGCAGCCAGGTGCAGATGGTGACCAAGCGCGGAACCAACCAGTTCCATGGCGCGGCGTACGAATACTACTTCGCCAACGACGTCGGCGCCGCGAACATCTGGAACAACAACCACACCAAGGATGCGATCACGGACACGCTTTATACTCCCCTTCCCGCGACGCATCGCAACCGCTTCGGCGGCGCGCTCGGCGGGCAGTTGATCCCCAAGAAGATTCTGGGCGGCAAGACTTATTTCTTCGTCAACTACGAAGGGATGCGCTATCCCAACGCGGTGACTTATGAATCCGGTGACCCCACGGCCACCTATCGCGCCGGCGTCATCATGCTGCCGACCAGTTCGGGCGCGATTCAGGGATACAACATCAACACGGCTCCCGTGACGGTGAATGGCACCACTTACGCCGGTTGCGCCGCGACCAACTCGTGCGATCCGCGCGGATTGGGAGTCAACCCCCTGATTCAGGCCATCTGGGCCAAGATGCCGCTTCCCAACGACCCCACCTACACGTCCGGAACCCCCGGCGACGGTTACGGAAACTCGCAAGGCTATCTGGCGCCTCTCGGCCTGCCGGAGAAGTCGGACTTTATGGTGGCTCGCATCGACCATGACTTCGGCGACAAGAACAAGTTCATGATGAGCTACCGCTATTACAATTTCCCGCTGGCTGCGGAACGCCAGTTGGACATGAGCGGTCAGTTGTGCGGAACCTCCGGAACGTGGTGCTCGGCGTCTCCCATCACGATTCTGCCGGATTACTGGGCAGCCGGTCTGACCACCACCCTTACTCCCAACATGACCAATGACTTCCGCTTCAGCTTCCTGCGCAACTACTGGAACTGGTCGGATGCTGCGGGCGTGCCGCAGGCCTGCGGGTCCCTGTGCAACGGACTCGGCGGCGTAGTCGAAATCGGCGGCGAATCGACCAACGCGCTGATTCCCTACGACGTGGCTTCGCAAAGCACCCGTCAGCGTTTCTGGGACGGGCAGGACTGGTTCCTTTCGGACTCGTTGAGCCATCTGCACGGAAATCATCTGTTCAGCTACGGCGGCAGCTACCTGCGCGCCAACGACCTGCACTCGCGCAATGATAACGGCGTGACCATCGATACCTCGATCACCTATCTCGCCTCCTTCAACGGAACGGGCGTGCCGCAGGGCGTGGCGTCGAGCGCCTACACGCTGCCTCCGGGCGTCTCCTCCGGCGCGCTCAGCAACTACGAGAACCTGTTTAACCAGGTCACCGGAATCATCTCGGCGACCCAGTTGATGTACACCCGCAGCGGCGCCAACCTGACCTTGAACCCTCCCGGCGAGTTCGCCGTCGATCATGACATCATTCCGACCTACGATGCGTATTTCACCGACACCTGGCACGTCAAGCCCCACTTCACGCTGAATTACGGCATCACGTACGAGCTCTCCATGCCGCCGTACGAACTCAACGGCAAGCAGGTGCAGATGGTGGATCAGGCCGGCAATCCGATTAACATCAAAAGCTACATGACCGAACGTCAGCAGGCGGCGCTCAACGGCCAGATCTACGAGCCCGAAGTCGGCTTCGACCTGATCGGCAACGTGGCCGGCGGGGCGAACAAGTATCCCTACAATCCGTTCTACGGCGGATTCAGCCCGCACGTTTCGGCGGCGTGGAACCCGGACATGGCGCCGGATACCCTGCTGGGTAAGATGTTCGGTGGAAACAAGACCGTTATCCGCGGTGGTTACGGCCGCATCTACGGCCGCGCCAACGGTGTGGACCTCGTGCTGGTTCCGCTGCTCGGCCCCGGACTGCTCCAGGGCGTGCAGTGCGTCGGCCCGTTGTCGAACGGCTCCTGCGCGGGCGCGAGCGGTGCGAACTTGACCACCGCTTTCCGCATCGGCGTGGACGGCAATGTGGCGCCGCTGCCTTCGCCGACCAATCCGACCGCAACGGTCACCCAGACCCTGC
>JASHWA010000264.1 GCA_030044325.1 Bryobacteraceae bacterium | reverse complement strand
GCCGGCCGAGACATTCGAGAAGGGGAGAACGGCGGCAGTATCGGCGAGCGCGGGAACTGCCGCAAGCGCCGCGACGGACAGGATCAGGCGCGCGTTCATCAGTTCAGTTTAACAAGCGGCGAAACGTGGCGTTCCCTTGCGCGTCTAACGCTCCATACTGAACTCCATGCTGTACGACGTTCGCTACGCGGTGCGTGGAATCGCGCGCAACCAGGGCTTCGCCACAGCGGCAATTTTGACGCTCGCGCTGGGGATCGGCTCGGTTACTTCGATTTTCAGCGTGGCAGACGCCTTGCTGCTGCGCCCGCTGCCGTATCTGCACCAAGACCGGCTGGTGACGCTGTACGATCAGTTGACCAGGCTGCGGCAAGATCGATTCCCTCTGAATTACCGCACGTTCACGGCCTATAGCCAATCCGCCGTGTTCGAGAGGACGGGTGAATTCCGCCCCTATGACACAACGGTGACCGGAGCCGGCGAAGCGACGCGCGTCATCGCCGACGACGTCAGCGCCAGCCTGATGCCGATGCTGGGCGTCGCGCCCGCCATCGGCCGCGGATTCACGGAAGCGGAAAACAGACCGGGGCATGGGAACGTCGCGATTCTCAGTCATGAGTTTTTCCGGGGGCGTTTCGGCGGTGACCGGAGCGCGCTCGGCCGCGCCATCGCTCTCGACGGGCATCCCTGCACGATCATCGGCGTGATGCCGCCGGCGTTCGAATTCAGCCTGATCAACGAGCGCACAGACATCTGGACGCCCATGGAGCTGCGCGAAGGGGGTCCATGGACAGGCGGGTTTTACGTGCTCGCTCGATTGAGACCGGGCACTTCCGTTGCGGGTGCTCAAGCCGCGCTTGATCGGATCGCGAAGCATCTCAATGAGGGCGAGCATATTTATCGGGGCCCGAACGGCGAAGACGCGGGCTATCGCGTGAAGGTGATCTCGCTGCATGACGACATATTCGGCAGATTCCGCCTGACTACTATCCTGCTGCTTTCCGCGGTCGCGGCGGTTCTCGTGATTGCGCTGGTGAACGTGTCGAACTTGTTGCTGGTTCGCGCGGTCTCACGCGAAAGGGAGTTCGCGGTGCGGCGCGCCGTGGGCGCCTCGGAAGCACAGCTCGCGCGGCAATGGATTGTGGAGGCGGCGGTGCTCGCCGGGATCGGCGGATCGCTCGGTGCGATCGCGTCGGTGTGGGGCGTGCGCGCGCTGGTGCGCTTGAGTCCGGCCGCTGTGCCCGCGGTAACACGGGTCGGCATCGATGCGCGGGCTCTTGCGTTGACCATATCCATCGCGGCGCTCATCTCGATTGTGTTGGGACTGACGCCGCTCCTCGCGAACGGCTCGAATCTGCGCGGCGATCATCGTCAAAGGCGCGCGGCTCCCGCGCTGATCGCGGCCGAGGTCGCGCTTGCGACCATCCTGCTCGCGAGCGCGTCGCTGCTGCTCAAATCCTATGAATCGCTGCGACGCGTCGATGTGGGATTCCGGCCGGAACGCCTGCTGACGATGCACGTGGATCTGCCGCATCTTCGATATCCGGCGCCGCGCGACCGCGGCGCGTTCGAAGCCGCCGTACACGACCGGCTGGCCGCGCTCCCTG
The DNA here is from genome assembly GCA_030044325.1 of Bryobacteraceae bacterium. GTDB lineage: Bacteria > Acidobacteriota > Terriglobia > Bryobacterales > Bryobacteraceae > Palsa-187. The sequence continues at coordinate 2,512 of JASHWA010000264.1, read as the reverse complement.
GGGTGATTTCAGCGGCTTTGGTGACCCGCTTGCCGGTGAACGGCGCAACACCTGGGAGCCGCGGCGGCAATCCGTTTAGCATCGAAGGGCGGCCGTGGAACCCGAACGCGGAGATCCCGCAGATGGCGCACACGCAGTCCTGCGATCCGGATTATTTCCGCACGATGCAAATCCCGTTGGTCGCGGGACGGGTTTTCACCGATGCCGACAGCGCTTCTTCACCGATGGTTGCCGTGGTGAACGAGACGCTGGCTCGCCGGTTCTTTCCCAAGGGCGCGCTGGGCGAACATATCATGCTGGGGGCGCCGCGCTCCGGTTATCCGTGGCTCACCATCGTGGGGGTGGTGGGCGACGTGAAAACCGCCGCTCTCGATGAGCCGACGATGCCGCAGTTCTACCGGCCGCTCACTCAGGACGCCTCGCCGTGGCTCGACATCGCGCTGCGAACCTACGGCGATCCGCAACGCGCCGCACGCGATGTTACTACGGCGATCCATTCCGTGGACCCCGACCGCCCCGTTTACTACATCGAGACTATGGAACGCCGCATTGCGGCCACCATCAGCCAGCCGCGATTTGAAACAGTGATGGTAGGATGGTTCGCGCTCGCGGCTTTGTTCCTGGCGGCGACCGGAATCTTCGGGGTGGTCGCGCATTCGACCGCGCAGCGCACTCGCGAAATCGGAATCCGCATGGCGCTCGGCGCGGACCATGCGCGCGTGATGCGCCATGTGATGCTGACCGGTCTTCGGCCGGTGGCTATCGGCGCGGTTATCGGGGTCACAGGAGCGCTCGGGGCGGGAAAGATGCTCGCCGCGTTCCTGTTTCATGTAAGCCCATCCGATCCCGCAACGCTCCTTACCGCGGTCGCGGCGCTCATTGCCGTCGCGATTGCGGCGTGTTTGGTTCCCGCGCGCCGCGCCACCGAAATCGACCCGGCGCGCGCGCTTGGTTCAGAATAAACGACTGCTATAGTGGAGGAAGATGTCGCTCACCCCAACAACTCCCGCGCCGACCGGATTCGACGAATCCGCCCTGGTCGCCAGGGCGAAAGCGGGCGACGCGCAGGCATTTACGGATTTAGTGAATCAATACGAGCGCAAGATCTACCGGCTCGCAAAACATATTACGCAAAACGACGAGGACGCCGAGGACGTCCTGCAGGAAACTTTCCTCAAAGCATACGAGCACTTGGATAATTTCCAGGGCAATTCTAAGTTTTATACCTGGATCGTGCGCATCGCCGTCAACGAGTCGCTCATGAAGCTGCGAAAACGCAAGGGCGATCGGACGGTACCTCTCGACGAGCCGGTGGATACAGGCGAAGAAATGGTGACACGCGAGATCGCCGTGTGGGACGACAACCCCGAACAGCGTTATTCGCGGGAGGAAATCCAGGAGATCCTCGACAATGCCGTGGAGGGATTGAAACCGGATTTTCGCACCGTTTTCATGCTTCGCGACATCGAAGAACTGAGTACCGAGGAGACCGCTGAAGCGCTCGGCATCTCGATTCCGGCGGTGAAGAGCAGACTGTTAAGGGCCCGCTTGGCACTCCGGGAGAAGCTCACCCGGCAATTCAAGCGAAAAGGGGAAGACGTCTTTGCTTACCTGTAAACAGTTCCTTCAGGAACTGAACGATTATCTCGACCCGAACGGCGATCCGGAAATGAAGCAGCGGCTTCAGTCGCACGTAACGGAATGTCCCAACTGCTTCGTCATCGTCGATACCACCAAGAAGACCCTCCAGGTATATAAAGGATGCGAGCCGCAGCAGATTCCCGAAGACGTGAAGTCACGGCTGCTGAAGGCGCTCGAACGAAAAATGGCCGCGCGGAAGGCCGAGCAGGCCTAGATTCCCGCCGGGCATAACTTCCCGAAGAATTCGCAATGCGCGCAACGCTCGCCCACACGTAGCGGAAACTTCAGGCGTTCCTGCGCATCCCGAAACTCCGCAACTGCCGCGCGCGCGCGATCGAGCTCGCTCCCAGCCAACCCGATTGGCACAACGCGGTCCGTCCGTAGATAATACAGCAGCGCGCGATCGGGCAATCGCCCCGCGTAGCGTGCGAGCGCCAGCGCGTACAGCCGCAACTGCAACGCGTACTGATCCGCGCGCGATTCGTCGCGATCGGTTTTATAATCGACGACGATCAGTTCGCCGTTCTCTTCAAACCACAGGTCGATTCTGCCGCGCAGGACGATATCCTCGACATGCAGCATGAAATCGAACTCGCGCTCGACGCGAATCGCGCGCCGCGAGCGTGCCCCGAGTTCGCTCTCGCCGAAACGCGCGACCAGCGCCTGCGCTTCCGGATCGTCGATTTTTTCACCGGCGAGTAACCGATGGGCCGCAAGCCCGATGGCAATCCCTCCATCGCCGTCGAAAATCCGTTCTCCTTCCGCCAGCGTTGAAACAAAATATTTTCGTGGGCACTCCTGGAACGCCGCGATCGCGGTGACCGCCGCGGCGGAATCGTGCTGGCCGGAGATGGCCGGCGGATCGCACAAC
>JASHWA010000263.1 GCA_030044325.1 Bryobacteraceae bacterium | reverse complement strand
GGCCGGCCCGATGGAGCCGCGCCTGGTGGGCGCGCGCGGCTCGAGCGATGGTCCGCTGAGTCTCACCTGGCTTCTGCCGGCGGATTTTAAATATGACCGGCATGACGAATGGATCAGGGAAGAAGGCCAGGACCAGGTGGAGCGCACGATTTTTCCGGTGGAGCAGGCGCGCGGGCAGCTACATTGGCTGGAAGAAATGCACGCGGCCGGAATGTATGGGGATGAGCTCGCCTATCCGCATTTGCAGCAGATGGATTTCGAATTCGAGCTGCCGCGCGCGCTCGACCGCAAAGTGGATTCGCCCGCGCCGCGTGAATATGCGAGGGTCGCGATCGCCGCGCCCGCATCGCCGCGTCCCATGATCGCCGATTACCGTCCGCGCGCCGTTCAATGGGACGAGCCCATCCCGCCGCAGGAAAGCGCGGAAGATTTGGCGAAACTCGCCGAAGCGCCAGGCGTCGACGCTTACTGGATGGGCCGCAGTTATCTTGGCGAAAACATCTGGGTTGCCGACGTGACGCTGCCCACGCCTTCGCAATTGCGGTCCGCGGCGAAGGAAACGACGCTCAAGGCGACCATCGTTTATTCGGGGCGCCAGCACGCGAACGAAGTTTCATCGACGAGCCACATTTTAAAGCTCGGCGAGCAGCTCACCTCGGATCCCGAGACGCGCGCGCTGCTCAAGAAAGTCAACGTCGTGCTGCATCCGATCACCAATCCGGACGGCGCGGATCTCTCCGTGCAGCTCGCCGAGATTACGCCGAATAACATGCTGCACCCGGGATATCACGGCTCGCTCGCAGCCGACGTCTCGATGGGCCAGGGCGAGACGGATCCGGTTTATCCGGAATCGCGCACGCGGCGGCAGTTGCTCGAAGGATGGCTGCCGGATGCCTTTTTGAATCCGCACGGTTATCCGTCGCATGAGTGGGTGCAGCCGTTTTCCGAGTATTCGGGCTGGGTGACCAATCGCCAGGGCGCCAACAACGGCCGGACGTGGTGGATCCCGCGCGGCTGGTTCACATCACTGGGATATCAACGCGACGACACGCATCCGTACAGCGAAAAAATCATCTACGAGCTTCGCGACCGGATCGTCGCGGCGGAGCGCTCGGTTCCCGGCCTGCTCGATCTCGAAAACCGCATGAACGCGCGCTATGAGCGCTTCGGCGAGAGATGGCAGCCGGAGAATATGCAGCAACCGGTCGTCGACGGGATTCGCGTGTACATGGCGCTCAAGGGCGCGGGCGGAGGGCGCGGGGGAACGGCGGCGGGCAGCGGCGGAGTGGGGAATATTTCGCCCGATGTCACCTGGGATTCGGGCTATACGGAGGCTCCCGATGAGACTGCGCACGGCGATTATATGAAGTTGATGGCCGCCGCGGGCCTGGCTTTCGATCGCGCGCATCTGACGTACCTCGCGAATGGAAACCTGAGGATTCATCGCACCGAGCGCGAGCAGGCAGGGCGCGTAACCTGGCGCGTCGAGCGGCTGCGCCCCAATCTGCCGGCTTCGGAAAGCGAACCGCGCACCGAGACCGCGACGCAGAATCGCTAAAAGAAAATGCCTCTGATTGAAGCGAACGGGTTGCGGCACTACTGCCGGGTGGACGGACGCGAGGAGAAGCCAGCGCTGATTTTCGCGCATTCGCTCGGCTGCGATCACACGCAATGGGATGCGCAGGCAGCTGCGTTTGAGACGCATTTTCGCGTTCTGCGCTACGATGTGCGCGGCCATGGCGCGACCGGCGTCCCGGCGGGCGATTCCACGATCGAAATGCTCGCGCAGGACGCCATTGCGATCGCCGACACGCTCGGAATCGGAACGTTCGCGTTTTGCGGACTCTCGCTCGGAGGGATGATCGGCCAGTGGATCGGCGCGCGTGCGGGCGAACGTCTGACGCATCTCGTTCTGGCGAATACCTCATCTCACTACGCCGATCCGAGCGCGATCGTCGCGCGCCGGAAGGCGGTTTTGGAATCCGGAATGGCTCCGATCGAAGAAACGGTGATGGGGCGCTTTTTCATGCCGGAGACGCTCGCGGCAAATCCGGCGGCAATCGCCAGAACAAGGCGTGTTCTGGTCGCCACCGATCCGGCGGGTTACGCAGGCTGCTGCGCTGCGATTCGCGATATGGATCACCGGGCCATTCTGCGCTCGATCGCCGCGCCGACGCTAATCGTCATCGGCGAGCGCGACGTATCGACGCCCTGGGAGGGTCACGGCGAAATCCTCGCGCGGGAAATTCCGCACACGCAAGTCGCGCGGCTTCCAACGGCGCATCTTTCAAATCTCGAAAAACCGCGCACGTTCAACGCGGCGCTCGCGCGCTTTCTGATTTCGAAGCCGGAGGACATGCTCGCCGCCGGTTTCAAGCGCCGCCGCGGCGTTTTGGGCGAGGAATATGTCGATCGCGCGCGCGCCGCGACGACTTCCTTCACGCGCGATTTTCAAGAATTCCTCACACGCTGCGCGTGGGGAGAAATCTGGGGCCGTCCGGGGCTGGACGTTCGCACACGCCGGCTGTTGGTGCTCGCGACGACGGCCGCGCTCGGCCGTTGGGAGGAATTTCGGCTGCACCTGCGCGCCGGGCTCGAGCACGATCTGGAACCGTGCGACGTCGAAGAGGCGCTGCTCCAGATCGCGATCTACGCGGGCGTGCCCGCCGCGAACACGGGATTTCGCATCGCCTCGGAAGAGATCGCCAAGCCGGCGGTCACTTCGGCGCCGGAATGATGCCGGGCTTGCCGCGATCGATCACATAGGTATCGACCGCCCGCGCGACGGCTGTGCCGATGTTTTTCGCGTTGTGAATCTGGCCGCGATCGGTGAAAAACGTGTCGCCCGCTTTGAGCGTCACCGGCGCTTTCCCATCCACCATCAGCACGATGGTTCCTTCGATCATGTAACCGAAATCCTGGCCGGGATGGCTGTGCCGCGCGGAGGTCACGCCGGGAGGAATCTCGATGATGGTGGTCTCGGCGTCAAGCTCGGTTCCGGGAATCGCGCGCCGCTGGAGCTCTTTCCACCTGGCCGCGGGCTGCTCCGCCGGGGTCGCGCCGATCAGCATGAAAATCGCCGCGCCGGCGGTCAGGGTGACTTTTTTCCGCATGGGCTCTCCGAAAGCAACTTTACAGGATGCGAGGCGCCGCTCCGTTCGACCGCGATCGAAGTGTTTCACGATCTCCTGCGATACGATGAGGCGTGGAACTCAGTCCGGATGTCGCATTCGTCGCCGGGCTGATGGGGGAGCCGGCTCGCGCGGCGATCCTGGTGGCGCTGGTGGGAGGTCGCGCGCGGCCCGCCGGAGAACTCGCCTTCATCGGCAACGTGGCGCCGCAAACCGCGAGCTTCCATTTACGCAAGCTGATGGAGGCTGCGCTGATTACCGTCGAACGCCACGGCCGGCACAGCTATTACCGGCTCGCCAATGAGCGCGTCGCCACGACCCTCGAATCGCTGGCCGCGCTCGCGCCGGTTCGTCAACCCTCCGAGCCACGGACGCGCGCGGAATCCGAGCACATCAAGGAACTGCGGATGGCGCGCAGTTGCTACAAGCACCTGGCCGGGAAACTCGCGGTTGAAATTCATCGCGCGTGCACGGATCGCGGCCTGCTCGCGTCCGATTGTTCTCTTACCGTTGCAGGCGAGCGGTGGTGCCGCGAGCTGGGACTGCCGCCCTCGGCCCGGCTTTCGGGCAAGGCGTGCCTCGATTGGACCGAGCGGCGCAACCATATCGGCGGACCGTTGGGAGCGGCCTTGTTTTCGCGATTTCTGGAGCTCCACTGGATCGAAAGAAGCCGGCAGTCGAGAGCCGTGAGAATCACGCACACCGGCACCCGCGCGTTTGAGCAGAACCTCGGGATTACGATTTCGGGATTTTTGTGAACAGATGACCAACGCGCTCCATGACTGTCGCGCCTCAGGTTGGGTGTTACGAGGAACTCAATAAAATGCGCTAGCCCAGGCGCGAAAGAGTTGAATCCGGCACGCGCGGACGCGAGTCCGGATGCGCCTCGATCAATCTTTCAATATCGAGCAGATCTTTGTGCCGCTTGCTCGCCCTGCGCTCCGGGTCGAGAGCAGCCCAGATCTTGCCGTCAAGGACATCTTCCATCGAAGCCACGGGCAATCGCAGCCCGAGGACGTCTCGAACCGCGGAACGATCCGGAAATGAAAAATACCGCGGATCGGTCTGAATCGGAACCCGCAAATTCGAACCCAGCGCGGAGACGTTCAGACTGTGCGGAAACCGCTCGACCGCGAACTGGTCGCGCAGCAGATGTTCCGCCTCACCGAGCTGATCCAGCGCAATCACCAAATCCAGATCCAGGCTGGCCAGCGGCTCCGCGTACGCGTTCACGCCTTGCCCGCCAATCACGCAATAGCGGATGGCGCGCTCATCGAGCAAAGCGATCAGGTGTTCCAGGAAATCGGATTCGCCGTGGGCCACGGCATTCCAGAAAGTCCGTGCCTGCTCGGGCTACCGCGCAGCGAGCAGGGCGCGCAGATGCCGGGCGCGCTCGGGTGAGCGCAGCTGGCGCAGCGCTTTCGCTTCGATCTGCCGGATGCGCTCGCGCGTGACGTCGAACTCCTGGCCGATCTCTTCGAGAGTGTGCTCGCGCTCGCATCCGATGCCGAAGCGCAGACGAATCACTTTCTCCTCTTTGGGAGAAAGCGTTTTCAGAATATTGGCCGTTTCGTCGCGAACGTTGGTGTCGATCACGGCGTCCACGGGCGAGCCCACCCAGCGGTCCTCGATCAGGTCGCCCAGCGCGGATTCGCCGTCGCGGCCCACGGGCGTTTCAAGCGACACCGGATCGCGCGAAATGGTCTTCAGCTTTTGCACTTTTTCGACCGGAATATCCATGCGCCGCGAGATTTCGTCGTTGGTGGGCGCGCGTCCCAGTTCTTTTTCGAGCTCCCGCGTGGCGCGCAGGAATTTGTTCATCGATTCGTTCATGTGCACCGGAATGCGGATGGTGCGCGACTGGTCCGCGATGGCGCGCGTGATCGCCTGGCGGATCCACCAGGTCGCATAGGTCGAAAATTTGTACCCGCGCCGGTATTCGAACTTGTCCGCCGCGCGCATCAACCCGATGTTGCCTTCCTGGATCAAATCGAGCAGGTGCAGGCCGCGGTTCACGTACTTTTTGGCGACCGAAACGACCAGCCGGAGGTTCGCCTCCACCAGATCTTTCTTTGCGCGCTCGGCCTCGATCTCGCCCAACCGGATGACCGCGGTGGTGTGCCGCAGCTCCGGCATGGTCGCGCCGGCGAGCTTTTCCTTTTCGCGAATACTCTTCCTAAGCTCACGCTTTTTTAGATCCGCCTTCTCGCCTTTGCGGCCTTCCCATTGGCGTTGGTCCTGCTCGAGATGCGTAATCTCCTCGACCACCCGCTCGATCTCTTTCCCGAACTGTTTCCACTGAGAAAGATAGAACGGAATCTTGCGAATCGCCTGTGAAACCTGCACGCGCGCCCGCGCCAGCCTGCCGTTCCATTTGCGCCGCAATTTCTTGTTGCTCAGAGCGATCGCGCCCAGCTTATCCTGCACCTGCAAGAGCTTTTTGTGCAGGTTGAGGATCTCGCCGAGATCGTTGTTCACTTCCGTGCGCCTTTTCGCGTAGGCCGCGCTCTCCTCTTCGAGATCGCCGAGATCGACAAAGGCGTCCAGTTCTTCCACTCCCCGGCGAATCGCATCGGAGATTTCCACAACCCGGAGCTGGACCAGGGCGGAGCGGCTGATCGCCTTTTGCATCCGCAACTTACCCCGCTCCATGCGACGCGCCAGGTTAACTTCGCCCTCACGCGTGAGCAGGGGGACGGCACCCATTTCGCGCAAATATACCCGCACGGGATCGTCCGTGTAGATCGACTCCTCGGCCGGATGCGCAGCCGCAAAGTCTTCTCCATCATGGACTTCCTCTGGATGAAAAAACGCCCCCTCTTCGTCGAAGGGCATTCCCAGAGGCTCGTGGCCTTCTAAAAACTGGTCCTCAAAATGATCCACTGCCGCCTCACTCCCCCAAGTCACGACTCCGCGAATTGGAGCCGGCCCGGGGCTTCCGGCTATTCCTTCCTTCGCCGGTTTTCCTTTGTTCCCAGATACTTAGACGCACACGGCAGGAACACACTCCATGCATATCCGCCGCTCCGGGGACTGTCACTAAGTATATCAGTGTTCGATCGTTCTGTTAAGTACCTATTTCAAAGATACCTATTGAGAGCAAGGGTTACATGGATTTGTGCTGGACGCGACTCGGGCCTTTCTAATGGACTGGCGATGCGCCCGCGGTCGCGCCTTCCACCGGCAGTCCTTTTTCCACCCAATCCTTAACGAAGCTGGTGGGGATCTCCGTCACACGAATTTTGGTGTAGCCGAGACTGTGGAGCAGGTTGTAAGCCGGCTTCATATTGGGGCAGTGATCCCAAGGGCAGCATCCGCAGTACAGCACGATTTCGCGGTCCTTGGGAACGCCCGCGACGGCCTTTTTCAGCTCGGCGAGTCCGGCCTCTTCGCGTCCCGGCCCGGCGTGGATCGCGCCCGGAATGTGCTTGCTGTCGAACTGCACCAGAAATCCGACCTGAAGGAGCAGGGGCGCATTCGATTTCGCCTGCACGATTCTTTGAAGATCGGCGACATGGATCAGTTCGGCCGCAGACCATGGCGAGTTGACGCCGGCGCCGTTGGGCTGCTGCGCAAACATCGCGGAACCAGTAAGCAGAATGGCAAAAGGCAGTCGCGTGGTCATCTCCATCAGTTTACTCCCGGTCTCAAAAATTTTATTCGGCCTGACTTCATGGAGTTGAGAAGAGCCCATCTTGACACCAATCGCAAATTGCGATAGAGTGATTGCACATTGCAATATGAGGCTCGGCGAAAAAATCCGCTATCTCCGGCTGGTCGAGGGAACCCTGCGGGGCCTGGGCCGGGAGATGACGCAGCAGGAAGTGGTCCGCGCCATTGGACGCGAGCTCAAGAAATCCTTGAGCCAGTCCTATCTTTCGCAGATCGAAAGCGGCGCGCGGCCGCATTTGACCAACTCGACACGCATGATGCTGGCGAAATTTTTCGGCGTGCATCCCGGCTACCTGGTGGACGATCCCGAAGGTTTTCATACGGAGCTGATTTCGGATGCGGGGGTCAATGAAGATCAGCTCGATCTGTGGCTGATCAGCGGCGCGGAGCGATTCGCGCGCGATCCGCAGGTCAGCCAGGCGCTGTTGAAGCTGGCCGAGCACAGCGATTCGCGCAAGTGCCTGGTGCTGCTCAAGCGCATCCTCGATACGCCGCATCTGGCGGATCGTTTGTTCGCGGTGCTGGAGCCGTCGGGCGCGAGAGAGTTGCGTCCGGCGGAATTGCTTCGGCCCAAGCAACGTGAGGCGGTATGAACTGGGAATCGTTTTATCTGGTGTGTTTCCTGGTCGGATTTCTTCTGGCGGGGATCTCATTCCTGTTTGGCGCGCTGCATCTGCCGCATTTCCACGGAGCGCACGGGCATTCGCTCGGAAAAATCGGCGCGCGCGGCGGCGGGCGCGGCGGAGTATCGCCCTTCAATTTCGGGACCTTCGCGGCGTTTCTGGCGTGGTTCGGCGGCACCGGTTTCTTACTCGAACGGTTTTCGGCGATCTGGTTTTTGTTGGGCCTCATTCTATCGGTGACCAGCGGACTCGCGGGAGCAGGGGTGGTGTTCTGGTTTCTGTTGAAGCTCGCCGAGCGCGATCAGCCGCTCGATCCGGCCGATTACGAGATGGTGGGAACGCTAGGGCGGGTGACGCGTCCGATTCGGGAGGGCGGGACGGGCGAGCTGCTGTATCAGCGCGACGGGTCGCGCAAAGCCGCGCCGGCGCGCAGCGAAACGGGCGACGCCATCCCGCGTGAAACCGAGGTCATCGTCACGCGATTTGAAAGAGGCATCGCATACGTTCGGCGCTTTGCAGAAATGAGCGGCGAACAGTTCTAAAGGAGAGCTCATGCAACCCTCTGTCGAAATTCTTGTGATGGCCGGCCTGATGGTGCTGGCGCTGCTGCTGCTGATGAGCATGTTCGCGCGTCTGTACCGCAAAGCCGGCCCGCATCAGGCCCTGGTGGTTTACGGAATCCGCGGCACGCGCATCATCAAAGGGCGCGGCACCGTGATCTTTCCCATGGTGGAAACCTATCGCGAGCTGTCGCTGCAACTGATGTCGTTCGACGTCGTCCCGCAGCAGGACCTGTACACCATGCAGGGCGTCGCGGTCACGGTGGAAGCCGTGGCGCAGATCAAAGTGAAGTCGGATCCCGAATCGATCATCACCGCGTCGGAACAATTCCTGACCAAGAGCGACGAGGAGCGCGACGGGCTGATCCGGCTGGTGATGGAAGGCCACCTGCGCGGCATCATCGGCCAGCTTTCGGTGGAGCAGATCGTCAAAGAGCCGGAAATGGTGGGCGAGCGCGTGCGCGCTACCTGCGCCGACGACATGAACAAGATGGGGCTCGAAGTAATTTCCTTCACCATCAAGGAAATTCGGGATAAGAACGAGTACATCGTCAACATGGGCCGTCCGGATGTCGCGCGGATCAAGCGCGACGCGGATATCGCCGCGGCGGAAGCCGAGCGCGACACGCTCATCAAGCGGGCGGAGGCGACGCGCGCGGCGGCGGTCGCCAAGGCGCAGGCCGACCAGGAGCGCGTGCTCGCCGAAACGCTTTCCCAGGCGAAACAGGCCGAAGCGCAGCGCGATCTCGAAATCAAGAAGGCACAATTCCTGGAAGCGACCAAGAAACAGCAGGCGCAGGCGGATAAAGCTTATGACATTCAGGCGAACGTGATGCAGCAGCAGGTGGTGGCCGAATCGGTGAAAGTGCGGCAGGTGGAAAAAGAGCACGAAATCAAAGTGCAGGAAGCTGAAATTCTGCGCCGCGAAAAGGAATTGATCGCGACCAATTTGAAGCAGGCGGAAATCGACCGGCAGAGAATCGAGACGCTGGCCGCGGCCGAGCGCCAGCGCCGCATCGCCGAAGCCGAAGGCGCGGCAGCCGCGATTCGCGCGCAGGGCGAAGCCGAAGCCGAGATCATTTTGAAGAAGGGCGAAGCGGAAGCCAAGGCGATGAACGTGAAGGCCGAGGCCTACCAGGAGTACAACCAGGCCGCGGTGGTCGACAAGCTGATCAGCAACATGCCGGAAGTGGTGAAAGCGATGGCTACGCCGCTCGCCAACATCGACAAGATCACCATCGTGTCGACGGGCAACGGGCACGCCTCCGGGATGAACAAGATTACCGGCGATATGGCCGAGATGGCCGCGCAGATCCCCGCGCTGTTTGAGACGCTGAGCGGGATGAAGATGTCCGAGCTGCTGGGAAATGTCAGGCGAATTGGAGATAAAGCGGAGAAATCGAAAGCTGTTGAGGAGTAAATTATGGCACTACTCGAACGTGTGGCGACGCTGATTCGCGCAAATCTGAACGATTTGATCGATAAAGCGGAGCAACCCGAAAAAATGATCAAGCAGGTGATTCTGGACATGCAGAATCAACTGTTGCAGGTCAAGACGCAGGTGGCGATCGCGATCGCCGACGAGCATCTGCTCATGAAGAAGCAACAGGAAAATGAGCAGACCGCCGAGGATTGGGTTCGCCGCGCGGAGCTCGCCGTTGAGAAGGGCCAGGACGATCTGGCCCGCGCCGCGCTCGACCGCTCCATGACGGCGAAGAACATGGCGGCGAGCTTCGCCGAGCAGGTGGCCGATCAATCGGCGCAGGTGGAGACGCTCAAGACGGCGCTGCGGAAGCTCGAATTGAAGCTTCAGGAAGCGGAGAACAAGAGCGATGTGCTGATTGCGCAGCACCGTCGCGCGCGGACGCTCGAACGCGCCAGCGACGCGCGGATGGAGATGAACGGCGAATCGAAGACCGCGGCGTTCGACCGCGTGAAGGAGCGTGTGCAGCACGAAGAAGCGGTGAGCCAGGCCAAGGCCGGAATCGCGGCGGATAATATAGACGATCGGCTGGCGGCGCTCGAAAAGGACGATGCCATCGAAAAACTGCTGGCTGAGATCAAATCGAAGAAAGGCGTGAACGGAAAATAAGATGATCTTCGTATTGCTCCTCGGGTTATGGGCGCAGGGCGATGCGCAGAAAAAGGCTCCCGATCCGCTGCCCGATGGCCTGGGGAAGAAGGAGCTGCTGAAAATCTGCGTCGATTGCCACGGGCCTGAGCAGATCATCGCCAAGAAGCGCACAAAATCGGAATGGGACGATGTCGTTTCCAACATGGTCCAGATGGGCGCGGCCGGCAAGGACGAGGAATTGGATGCAATCGTGGCGTATCTTACGAAGAACTTCGGCAAGGACTGAACCGCTTGCGCCCTTGCGCGCAGCGTGAATCCGCCCAGCTGCGCGCTTTAAACCAGCCCGCGGGGCCGTCTATTGATTTCGCACCGCTTGGAACGCCGCGCGCGCGGAACTTCACTTGCACCATGCTTTGCTCCGATCAGGAGGTGCCTATAGACCCGGAACGGATGGGAAGCGACGCAGCTTCGAGCGAATCGATTGTTGGACTGCCACGGCCGGAATAAAGAAGCACGTCAACAAACGTGCAGCGCCCGTTCGCGCAAATCGATGGCGTGGGCAGTGCTTGTAGATCCGACCGCTCGCCGCTGCTCCGCTTCCCAATATGAGGCACCGGGAGGCGAACATGAGGATTGTTCGCGCGTGCTCATTAGCGTGGGCTCTTGCCGGAGCGCTCGCTGCCCAGCATCTTTTGAAGGAGCGTCCCGAAACCACGCGGCTAATACCCTCGATTGAAGGGTCCGATCTCTACAAAACGTACTGCGCGACGTGTCACGGCTTGGACGGCAAGGGCGGAGGGCCGATGGCGCCTGCGCTCACCGCGCACGTCCCGGACCTGACGCACATCGCGCGGCGCAATCACGGAAGATTTCCTTTGGAACGCATCGAGCGCGTCATTTCGGGCGAAGAGGACACCACCGCGGCGCACGGGTCGCGCGAGATGCCCATGTGGGGCCCGATTTTTTCGCAGATCGAGTTCGATCTCGACCTGGGCCGCGTGCGCATCCACAACCTGGCCAAGTACCTCGAGCAGATGCAGGAGTGAGTTCAGGGCTCACGCGCCTGGATTCGGGAACCGGCGTACAATCGAGGGATGCGGATTCTCGCGTTATGCTTCGTGGCCGGCGCCCTCATCGCGCAGGTGCCTTCCAATTTTCAGCCGGTGGGAACCATGAGCCAGTTGATGGTCGATATTATCTACCCGGCCTCCGACGCGCTGTTCTACATCGAGCGCGATCCTCCGAAGGATGAGCACGAGTGGAACGTGATCCGCGGACAGGCGCTGATCGTCGCCGAATCGGGAAATCTCCTGTTGATGGACGGCCGCGCGCGGGATCAGGAGCGTTGGGTGAAGGATGCCAAACTCATGATCGATGCAGGCCAGGCGGCGTTCAAAGCGGCGCAGAAAAAAGATATGCAGGGGATTCTCGCGCTGAGCGATCGGTTGACCGCGTCGTGCATCCAGTGCCATCGCGATTACCGGCCCAATTACGGCAAGTAGTTAACGCGCCGCGTGGCGCCAGCCTCGATCGGGCGGGTTCTACTTCGCCTTTAAGACAATCACCGTGATGTTGTCGGGCCCGCCCTGCTCGCGCGCGATCTCGATCAAGGCGGAGCATTTCGCTTCCAGCGGCTTGGAAGTGGACATGATTCGCGCGACGTCTTCCTCCCGCGCGACGCTGTGCAAACCGTCGCTGCACAACAGCAGCAGCATCCCCGCAAGCGGCTTCAGCGCGTAAGTGTGGACGCGCAGATCCTCGGAAACGCCGATCGCCATGGTTAAAACATGACGCATGGGATGGGTTTTGAGGCTCTCTTCATCGAGGCCCAGCCGGCGGCCCACTTCGTTCACCCACGTCTGATCTTCCGTAACCGGATGCAGGCGTCCGTTCTCGAAAAGATACAGGCGGCTATCGCCCACGCTCGCCACCAGGAGCTCTTCCTTGGTTTCGAGGGCGGCCACCAGCGTGGTGCCCATCCCTTCCATGCTCGGATCGTGCGCGGCCTTGTCCATCACGCGGCGATTGGCCTCTTCGAAAGCTTCGATCAGGACGCGTGGATCGCAATCGCCGTTCTCTTTGGGCGCCCGCGCGACGAACTCGCGCACGGTTTCCGCCGCGAGTTTCGACGCATGTTCGCCCGCCTGCGCGCCCCCCATCCCGTCGGCGACCAGATAGAGACCAATGGACGGGTCTACCAGAAAATAATCTTCGTTGTTGGTTCGGACGCAACCCGGATCGGTCGCGGCGCAAGACTCCATCATGAGCTTTCCGATTATACCCGGTTCGGCACGGGGATTTTCCGGATTGGACACGGTTTGAGGACGTTGCGATCGCCAGCGGATGCGGACCTTCATGGCATGCGAACGGTGCGAATCACGGCGCTTTCGGCTCGAGCATATTCTTCAGCTGCCAATAGACGCGCTCTTCATAGTTGGTTTTCAGGCGTTCCAGGCCGATCAGGCGCGCGTCGGCGACAGTGAGGCCCTTCTTTTCCGCGCAGCGCTCCAGCAGCAGCTGCGCCATCCTGTCGTCGGGATGCTGCGCTACGACCGCGCGAAAGTGACCCGCCGCATTCATAAAATCGCCTTTTTTCCACAGAACATATCCGAGATTAAAGCGATAATCGGAGTCATTCGGGTCGCCGTCGGCGGCTTTTTTGAAATCGTCGACGGCTTGCGGCAGATT
>JASHWA010000262.1 GCA_030044325.1 Bryobacteraceae bacterium | reverse complement strand
CGAATATCGGAAAAATCGCGATTAATTAATCCCGGCGTGGTGATAATATCGCTGATTCCCTGCACGGCTTGTCTCAGCACGTCATCGGCGATGCGAAACGCCTCAAAAAAGCTGGTCCCCTTGGGCACCAGCTCGAGCAGTTGATCGTTGGGGATGGTGATGACCGTATCCACTACGCTGGCGAGCTCGGCGAGGCCATGGTCGGCCTGCTTGCGCCGCTTGGGACCTTCGAAGGCGAAGGGCTTGGTGACCACCGCGACAGTGAGGGCGCCCAGCTCCTTGGCGAGCGAGGCGACCACCGGCGCGGCCCCGGTTCCGGTTCCGCCGCCCAGCCCCGCGGTGACGAAAACCATGTCCGCACCTTCCAGAAGATCGATGATTTTCTCGGTATCTTCGAGCGCCGCGTGCCGTCCCACGCCGGGATCCGAGCCCGCGCCGAGCCCGCTGGTCAGCTTCGACCCGATGGCGAGCTGGTTGGGAACCGGAGACGCCGACAGCGCCTGGACATCCGTGTTCAGCACGCAGAATTCGACTCCGCTGAGCCCTTCATTCAACATCCGCGCGACCGCATTGGAGCCGCCTCCGCCCACACCGAACACGCGAATGCACGTCTTCGGCGAAAGGTCCTCTTCAATCGTGAATTTCAGCGTATTTAACGGCATATTGTCTCCCTTTATTTCGCAATCCAAGCGATTAATCCCGGCAATTTCCGGCGCGGCGGCTCGTGCAACTTGAGTTTCGCCGAATACAGCGCCAGCCCCGCGGCCGTGGTCCACGCGGGACTGATCAGCTCCTCGGGCCAGTCGCCGAAACCTTTGGCCAGCCCGTTGGCGGCGGGACAGTTGAGGACGCGCTCCGCCATGTCGCACATTCCGGTCAAGAACGCTCCGCCGCCGGTCAAGAAAATTCCTTCCATCAGGTTGCGATCCATGCCCGCGCGCTGGATCTCCGTGCGCACGTATTCGAACAGCTCTTCGGCGCGGGCTTCGAGGATTTGGTTCAATTCGCTGCGGCGCGCCTCGCGCGCAGGACGGCCTTCGGGCGAGGGGACCTCGATGAGGGTCGAATCCGAAGTGAGGCCCAGCAGCGCGCAGCCGTACTCGCGCTTCAAGCACTCCGCGTCTTCATAGCTCACCTTGAAGATGGCCGCGATGTCGCGGGTCAGGTGATCGGCCCACACCGGAACGCTCGCGGCGAGCAGCAGCGCATCGCCGTCGTAGACCACCAGGTCGCTCGAGTGCAAACCCAGGTCGAGGACGGCCGCGCCGCGCTCGCGCTCTTCCGAAAACAGGCATGCGTAAGCGGCGGCGATCGGCTCGAAAACGGTTTCCTCCACCGCGAAGCCGGCCAGATGCGCGGCGGCGATGACGGATTGATGTTCCTGGAACGACGCCGTCACGATGTGGACGTTGGCTTCAAGACGCGAGCAGACCCCCTTGTGCGGCTTGCGAAATCCGGCGCGCCCGTCGAGCGTGAAATCCTGCGGGAGCACGTGCAGCAGCATGCGGTCGCGCTCCAGGCGCACGTCGGAAGCGAGGCGCACCGCGTAGGCCATGTCTTCGGCGTCGATCTCGCGCGGCCGCCCGAACTCGTAACGCCCGCGGCTCTGGGCGCCGCACACGCTCACGCCGCCGATTCCGACGGTGACGCTTTCGACGGAGATCTGCGCGCCGCGCTCGGCGTCGGTGACGGCGGCGCGAATCGATTCGGCGAGGGCAACCTGATCGCTCACGCGGCCTTTCGACCAGCCGCCCGAGGGCGCCAGGCCGTGCGACAAATAGCGGATATTCTCGCCGTCGAGGGCGCAAATGATGCAGCGCGTCCGGAGGCTGCCCGCATCCAGACCCACCGCGAACTGAGTTTTTGACGCCATTTACTCCACCACCGTAATGCGGTCTTCCAGGCGCAGATCGAGCGTGGCCGCGTCGGGCAGCCGGCGCTTGATCTCCGCGTAATTGCGAACGAAATTCTGGTAACGCAGCGAAAAGTCGCGATCGCCCAAAAACAGCGTGAGCATGCGGCCTTCGCACGGCTGAACGACTTTCAAATTGTCGGGATCGGAAACATCGATCTCGGAAATCTGCGCGGTTTGCGAGCCGAGGTCGCGCGTCAGCCGCAGCATGCGATGCACGCGGTCCCGGCGCTGCTCGAGCGGATCCGACGGCCGCACGCCCGCGAGCACGGGAAGCGTGAAGCGGTCGGGCGCGGGCGGAAGAATCACTCCATCCTCGTCGATCAGCGCGAATTTCGAAGAATTGAGCGCGAGGAAGGCGACGGGCGTGCGTTCGGAAATCCGGACCAGCACGCGATTGGGCCACAGGCGAACCACCGAAGCGTCTTTGATCCAATCCACGCTGCGCAGCGCCGTGCGGCGGCCGGCGAGCGGCAACAGGAGAATGCTGCGCCCGGCATCGTCGTTGAAAATGCGCTCGATGGAGCGGCGCGAGGCGTGCGAGACGCCGGAGATTTCCAGCGTGGCGCGGTCCTCATCCTCGCTCAAGGCGAAACGCTGGTCGAGAATCAGGAATTGTTCGAGGCGGTACATCGCATAGAGCGAACCGAGCAGAACAACGGCCGCGGTGGTTACGATCGCGATCAGCCCGCGCACCGGAAATTGCGGCTGGGCTTTGGGCGTGCGCACGCGCGGGCGCGGCGTTTCTTCGATTCCGGGGAGCGTGGCCGATCCTTCGTACGATTTTCGCGGCATCAGCGCAGCCTCTCCAGGATTTTTTCCGCGGCCTGATAAACGCTGCCGGCGCCGAGCGTGATGACCGCGTCGCCCGCGGCGGCGATTTCGGTGACGGCTTCCACACCGCGCTCGATCGACCCGGCGTAATTGGCGTGGCGGTGGCCGTAGGCGCGAATTCTTTCCACCAGGACTTCCGAGGTGACGCCTTCGATGGGCGCTTCCGAGGCCGCGTAGATATCCATGACGTGCACCGAGTCGGCCTGGTGGAAGGCGCGCGCGAAATCGTCCAGCAGCGCGCCGGTGCGCGTGTAGCGATGCGGCTGAAACAGCACGTGGACGCGCGAAAACCGGCAAGCGCGCGCGGCGTCCAGGGTCGCGCGAATTTCGGTGGGATGATGGCCGTAATCGTCGATCACGGTGACGCCGCGCTCAGTTCCGTGAATCTGAAAACGCCGGTCCACGCCGCGAAATTCGGCGAGCGCCTCGCGAATGGTATCCACGGGAATTTCCAGCTCCAGTCCGACGGCCACCGCGGCGCTCGCGTTCAGCACGTTGTGCGCGCCGGGAACGCTGAGGCGAAAGCAGCCCAGGTCGCGATCGCGAAACTGGAGATGAAATTCGCTGGCCATGTGGCCGGTGGAGGAGTGGGTCACGCGCAGATCCGCCTGGGCGCTCGCGCCATAAGTAATGATGCGGCGGTTCACGGCGGGCAGGATCTGCTGAACATTGTCGTCGTCGATGCACAGGATCGCGGCGCCGTAGAACGGGACTTTCCCGACGAATTCGGCGAAGGCGCGCTGGATGTGGCCGAGACCGGAGTAGTGGTCCAGATGCTCGCGATCGATGTTGGTGACCACGGCGATGATGGGCGCGAGCTTCAGGAAGGATCCGTCGCTTTCGTCCGATTCGACGACGAGATAATTGGATTTCCCGAGCCGCGCGTTGGCGCCGCCCATGGTTCCCACGCGCCCGCCGACCACGATGGTGGGATCGAGATTGCCGCGGCTGAGCACGGCGGCGGTCATCGAGGTGGTGGTGGTTTTTCCGTGGCTGCCCGCGATGGCGATGCCGTATTTCTGGCGCATCAATTCGGCCAGCAATTCGCCGCGGGGGATCACGGGGATGTTGAGACGGCGCGCTTCCACCACTTCGGGATTATCCGCCTGCACTGCCGAGCTCACCACCACGGCTTTCGCGGAGCCGATATTTTCCGCGGCGTGGCCTTCAAAAATCTCCGCGCCGCGCGCGGCCAGGCGAGCAGTGGTGGGCGAGCGTTTCAGGTCCGATCCGGTGACGCGATAGCCCAGCTCGAGCAGCACTTCGGCGAGGCCGGACATGCCGATCCCTCCGATTCCGACGAAGTGCACGGGCTGGGGTTTAAAAAACATTTCAATACTGTATTGTTTCCGAGTTTTCTATAACTTGTCAACGCTTTTCAAACGACTCGAGAATCCGGGCGGCCCTCCCTGCCGCGCCGCGACGGGCGAGGGTGCGCGCCGCCGCGGCCATGGAATCGAGCTGGTCCGGGGTCAGTTTCGCGATTTCGGCGGCCAGCCGCTCGCCGGTCATCTCCGCGTCGGGCACCAGGCGCGCGGCACCCGCTTTTTCGAACGCCTCCGCGTTGCGAAGCTGGTGCTGGTCCGCCGCGGTGGGCAGGGGAACCAGAATCGAAGGTTTTCCGGCGGCGGCGATTTCGCTGACCGTGCCCGCTCCGGCGCGGCTTACCACGATATCGGCCTGGGCGAAGGCTTCCGGCATCGCGGCGATGAAAGGAACCACTTGGCCGGCGACGCCGCTCGCGCGAAACCGCGCCGAGATCTGTGCGAAGGCCGCGGGGCCGGTCTGGTGCGTCAGACGAACCGGATCTTTCCACAGCGGCCAGCTCTGCTCCGCGGCGCGATTGAGCGTGCGCGAGCCCTGGCTCCCTCCGGTGATCAGAATGTTTAATACATTTCCACGCTTTTTCGGTTGCAGCGAAAAAAATTCTTCGCGGACGGGGAGACCGGTCAGCTCCGTGCGTCCCGGCGGGAACCAGCGCGCGGTGTCTTCGAAGCTGATCAGCGCGCGCGAAACGAAGCGCGCCAGCGTGCGATGGGTGAAGCCGGGCATCGCGTTGGGCTCCATGACGACCACGGGAATGCGCTTCCACAGCGCGGCGAGGAGCACCGGCCCGGCGACATATCCGCCGAGCGAAAAAATCGCCGCCGG
>JASHWA010000261.1 GCA_030044325.1 Bryobacteraceae bacterium | reverse complement strand
CGTCCTTTTATATCGTCACGAAGAAAGACGGACACTGGGGCGTGCAAGGCCGCTCCAGCTTCGCGCCCTAAGCCCGCGCGTACATCAGCACCAGCGATCGCTGCGCGAATGGCGCCGACGCGTACCGGTCGAACGCCGCCGCGGCGGCTGGAGTGAGCCGCGCGGCGATTGTCGGAGGCGCGAATCCGCGCGGGGCTTTCGAGCTCCACATATCTGGAAGCGCTCGCCATCGACCCCCGCCGGGAGCAAGATCCTCTCAACCGGCAAACGCTGACCGAGCCGGTGGACGGGGGAACGCGCGAGCTTCCCGGTGCGCTTCTGCATCACTGGCGCGGGGCGGCTTGGGTCCCTCGCGCGACCGCCCCGCGCGTGCTCGCGCTTCTGCGCGATTACGATCATCTGTCGTCTCATTACGCGCCGCAAATCATCTCATCGCGCACGATCGCAGATCAGGGGCAAAGCGCGCGCCTGGCGGTCCGTTTCAGCCAGGAAGAAGTGGTCACCATCGTCCTGGACGCGGAATACCTGGTGGAATCGGGTCTGACCGGAGGCGACCGGGGATTCAGTTTTTCGCGTAGCGTGCATATCTTCGAGGTCGATTCGCCGGGAACGCGTCGCGAGCGCAGGCGTGCGGAGGGCAACGACGACGGGTTCCTGTGGCGCCTGAACTCCTATTGGAGCTTCGCGCAGGTCCGCGACGGCGTGGTGATCGAATGCGAGGCCATCTCCCTCACGCGCGATGTGCCGCTGGGGCTGGGATGGCTGATCGCTCCGATCATCGGCAATCTGCCGCGCCAGATGCTCGAATTTACGCTGGCCGCCACGAAAAATGCGCTGAACAAGGAGACACATTAATGTTTCAAAACGCCGAGCGCGTTCATACCGCTCTCACCGCGAATTTGGAGAAGCGGATCCTTAGCTGGATCGCGAGCAGGGTCCCCCAAGCGGTGGGGCCGGATCATCTCACCGCGCTCGCATTCGCATCGCAGATATTTGCGGGCGCGGCGTACGCGGCGGCGTCGCGCGACCCGCGATTTCTGTGGCTGGTCAACCTGTTTCTGGCCCTCAACTGGTTCGGCGACAGCCTCGACGGGACGCTCGCGCGGGTTCGCAAGCGCCAGCGCCCGCGCTACGGATTTTACGTCGATCACATCGCCGACACCTTCGGCGCGCTGGCGCTGGTTTGCGGCCTGGGCTGTTCCGGATTCGTGCACTGGCAGGTCGCCGCAGGCCTGCTGGTATGCTTCTACACGCTGTCGATCGAAGCTTACCTGGCGACATACACGACCGGCCGGTTCCGCCTCTCTCACGGATTCGTCGGTCCGACCGAAATCCGCATTCTGCTCGCGATCGGGAACACCGCGATCAGCCGGAACCCCTGCATCCAAATCGCAGGCGGTCATTTTCTGCTGTTCGACGCCGGAGGCGTGGCAGCGATTGCGGCCATGGCGGCCATGGCGCTTTCCGCCGCGGCGCGAAACACAGCGTTGCTTTATCGCCAGGAAACTTGGCGATGAACGCCGCGCGATTTGCGAAGTTCAACATGGTCGGAATGCTGGGTGCGATGCTTCAATTGTGCGCGGTGAGCGCGCTCACCAGGTTCCTGCGCATGCCGGCGGCCGCGCAACGGCGATCGCAGTCGAGTTCGCCGTGGTGCACAACCTGATCTGGCACGAGCGGTTCACCTGGCGCTCCCCTCGCGCGACCGCAAGAGAAGTTTGGCGCCGTGCGTGCCGATTTCATGCGGCCAACAGCCTGGTCTCGATCGCGGGCAACACGACGTTGATGTAATTGGCTGGTGGAGCGATGGCGCGCGCCCGCGCTGCCCTCGGCCGTCGCGGCGATCGCGGTCTGTTCCGTCTTCAATTTTCTGCTCGCGGACCGGTGGATCTGGCCGCGCACGTCCGGATCGTTCCGCGGCTTATACTATGCGCATGGATCACCGGCGGGACTTTCTCAAGACCGGCGCGATGTTGGCCGCCGGAGCGCTCGTGCGCGGGCAGAATTCCAACGCGATCAAGGTCGGTCTCATCGGCTGCGGAGGGCGCGGAACCGGCGCTGCCTCTCAGGCGCTGCATGCCGACGATTACGCCGAGTTGACCGCCGTCGCCGACGTGTACGGGCCGGCCGTCGACAACTGCCTGAATGAGCTCAACAGGAATCAGGCCGCGCGCGTGAAGGTCGATGACGCGCACAGGTTCGTCGGCCTCGACGCGTATCAGAAAGTGATCGATAGCGGCGTGGACGTGGTTCTGCTCGCGACGCCCCCGGGTTTTCGCCCCACGCATCTGCGCGCTTGCGTAGAAGCCGGCAAACACGTATTCTGCGAAAAACCGATCGCGACGGATGCGCCCGGCGTCCGGCACGTGCTCGAAAGCGTGAAGATCGCCAGGCAGAAAAACCTGTCGCTGGTGGCGGGATTCTGCTGGCGCTATTCGGCGCACGTGGTGGCGACCTTCGATCAGATCCACAGCGGAGCGATCGGCGACCTGGCCGCTTATTACGCGACCTATTACACCAATCCGGTAAAACCCATGCCGCCCGCCAACACACGCCCGGCGGGGATGAGCGACGTCGAATGGCAGGTGAAAAACTGGTACAACTTCGTGTGGTTGTGCGGCGACAGCCTGGTGGAGCAGGCGGTGCACAGCGCCGACAAAATCGCGTGGGCCATGCGCGATCAGCCGCCTGTGAGCTGCGTCGCGCTGGGGGGAAGACAAATTCCGGCCGAAGGCGGAAATATTTACGATCATTTTGAAGTAAATTATCTTTATCCCAACGGATTTCGCGCCTTTTTAGCTTGCCGGCAGATCGATAATTGCTGGAATGAGAACGCCGATTATATTCTGGGAGCGAAAGGCAGCGCCACCATCGGCCGCGGCCCGCTGCCGCGGATTACCGGCCAGACCGAGTGGACCTTCACCGGACAGAAGAACGACATGTATCAATACGAACACGACGTGCTGTTCGCCTCGATCCGGCAGAACAAACCGGTGAACGACGGCGAGCGTATGGCGTCCAGCACCATGCTCGCGATGATGGGCCGCATGGCCGCGTATACCGGACAGGAGATCACCTGGGACCAGGCCATGAACAGCGAGGAGCGGATTTTCCCGCAAAGTCTCACCTGGGACATGCCGCTGCCCGTCGCTCCCATGGCGCGGCCCGGGCAGACCAAGTTGATTTAGATGATGTGGTGCTCCTTCGTCGCGCTGCTGCTGATCGCCCAATCCGAACAAAGCACCGTCGCGCACCTCCACGACCGTATCGTCGAGCACTCGAAAAACGACGAATTCAAATCGTATAAACTGACCATTCCGGGCTCGGACGTTTCCTTTGAGATGGTCCCGGTTCACGCGGATAATTTCGTGATGGGCACGCCCGCATCCGAGCGCGGACACAAGTCACACGAATCGTCGCAGCATGCGGTGCACATCAGCGCGTTGTGGGTCGGAAAGTTCGAGGTGACCTGGGACGAATACCGGCTGTTCATGTTCGGGCGCGATGATGGCGTGGATGCGGTGAGTCACCCGACGCGTCCCTACCTCGAGATGAGCTTCGGGATGGGAATCCAGGGTTACCCCGCGATCAGCATGACGCAGCACGCCGCCAACAAGTACGCGGAGTGGCTGAGCGCGAAAACCGGCCAGTTCTATCGCCTGCCGACGGAAGCGGAATGGGAGTACGCGTGCCGCGCGGGAAGCTCGACCGCATATTCGTTCGGCGACGATCCGGCGAAAATCGGCGAATATGCCTGGTATTCCGGAAATAGTAATGGCAAATACCAGAAAGTCGGAACAAAAAAGCCGAATCCGTGGGGACTTTACGACATGCACGGCAACGTCATGGAATGGACGCTGGATCAATTGTCGCCGGACGGGTACGCGAAAGCGCCGGTAAACGATCCGTGGAACAAAGCCACGGCGCCGTATCCGCTGGCCGTGCGCGGAGGCTCGTGGATGGACCAGGCCGAAGATCTGCGCTGCGGCGCGCGCGCCGGTTCCGATCCAAGCTGGAAACAGCAGGACCCGCAGATGCCCAAGAGCATCTGGTATGAAACGGACGCGCAGGGCCTGGGCTTCCGGCTGGTGCGGCCGCTGAAGATTCCGGGCGCCGAAGAGATGTACCGGTATTGGAACAGCGGTGTGGAAAAAGATCGCTAGCATCGCGCTGATCGCTTGGTGCGCGCGCGCCGAACGGTTCGAAGCGGCCGAAGCGCACATGGGCACGCTGGTCCGGATCACAATTTATGCCGAAAATGATTCGGCCATCCAGCCGGCTTTCGCGCGAATCGCGGAGCTCGACCAGGAGCTTTCCGATTACAAACCCGATAGCGAGCTGAATCGCGTCTGCCGCGCGGCGCATGCGCGCCCGGTGCGCGTTTCCGGCGATCTGTATCGCGTGCTCGAAGCGGCCCAAAAGCTCGCCGCGCGCAGCGGCGGGGCGTTCGACGTGACCATCGGTCCGGTGACGCATCTGTGGCGCGAAGGAAAGCTGGCAGATCCCCAGACCCTCGCTCGCGTGGGCTGGCGCAATCTGGTCTTGCGCGATCACTCGGTTTTTTTGAAGCTGGAGCGCATGCAGCTCGATTTGGGCGGGATCGCGAAGGGCTACGCCGCCGATGAAGCGCTGAAAATTCTCGCCGCGCTTGGGGTCAAGCGCGCGCTGGTCGCGGTGAGCGGCGATATCGCCGCGGGCGACGCTCCGCCCGGCAAATCCGGCTGGACCATCCGCTCCGATCCGGGCGGGCGCCTGTTGTCGCTCCGCAACGCCGCGGTTTCGACTTCCGGCGACACGGAACAATTTCTCGAATCCGGCGGGAAGCGCTACTCGCATATCATCGATCCGAAAACCGGCCTCGGTTTGACTGACCGGATCGCGGTGACGGTTGTCGCGCGGCGCGGATTGGACGCCGATCCGCTGGCCACCGCGATCAGCGTGCTCGGCGAAGCGCGCGGGCGCGCCATGGCCGCGCGATATTATCCCGGCGCGAAAGTTTTTGTCGCGGCGCCGTAGCCGTTAGCTGCCTTTGATCGAGACGTCGGCAGCCAGCACGTCATGAAACGGATTGATCAAAACATGTTTTGGCTTCCTGGGCAGCGTGATTTTGAACTCGGGCGACGTCATGTCGCCGCGCATCACGGCGTAGCCCGCCCGCACGATACGGCCGTCGAAATCGAAATAAATCGGAACGCGCATCAGGAAGGACGGCGACACGCCGCTCTGCGTCACTTTGCCGGTGAACATGGTCTTGGCGCCCTCCTTCGCGAGCGAATAATCGAGCCGGTAAGAAGGCAGGTCCGTTCCGTACACCCAGTCGCGGTAAAACCAGTCGATGCGATGATTGCCCTCCGCGTCGAGCACCGGTTTCATGTGCGCCTCCACCGCGAGCTTGAAACTTTCGCTGGTGGCGTTCTGGTACAGGCTGTTTTTGACGAAATCCTTCATCATTTGGATAAAATCCTGGTCGCCGGTCTTATCGTCAAACATCAACATGCGCAGCATTTGTAAAATATACGCGCCTTTTGGATAAATCAGGCGGCTATATGCGCCGGGCGTTTTAAACGTATCGACGCGCAGGCCCAGCCAGAGGGGGCCGGAATCGTTGGGCGAAATGCCGAATCGATTTTTCGCGGTGATCTCCTCGCGCAGCCGGTCCCAGAAGCGATTCACTTCCGCGCGCTTCTCGGTGCCTTCCAAAAACAGACCGGCGGAGAATTCGGCGAAGCCCTCCGACAGCCACTGGTCGTGATAACTCGCCCATCCGACCATGTGTCCCCACCATTGATGCGCGATTTCATGCGGCGTCACCTCCTGGATAAACTCGTCGTAGCGGAAGGCGTGCTGGCCCATCAGCATCCAGCGCTGCGT
>JASHWA010000260.1 GCA_030044325.1 Bryobacteraceae bacterium | reverse complement strand
TTGCTTGCGAACAAAGTCCCGTGTGTGATCGTTTCCGTCGATTACCGCCTCGCGCCTGAAGCGAAATTTCCCGCCGCGGTCGAGGACAGCTACGCCTCGATCGAATGGATTGCCGCGCACGCCTCCGATTTAGGAATCGACGCCAGCCGCATCGCCGTCGGCGGAGACAGTGCGGGCGGAAATCTTTCGACCGTGATCTCGATGCTCGCGCGCGATCGCAAGAGTCCCAAGCTGGTTTACCAACTGCTGGTGTATCCTGCCACCGACATGCGCATGACCGCGCCGTCGATCGAGGAAAACGCCTCCGGTCCGCTGCTCACGAAAGAGTCGATCGTCTGGTTCATGAATCATTACCTCGCCAGCGACGCCGATCGCCAAAATCCGCTTGCATCGCCGCTGCTGGCGACCAATCTCGCCGATTTGCCGCCGGCCTTCATCCTCACCGCGGAATGCGATCCTCTCCGCGACGAAGGCGAAGACTACGGCCGCCGCCTCCAGAACGCCGGAGTCGCCGCGGAAATCAAGCGCTACCAGGGGATGCCCCACGGATTTTTCAGTTTCGGCGCCGCCCTTGAAGGTGCCAAACAGGCCGTGGAAGACGTCACCGCACGCCTGCGCACGGCATTCGGAATCGCAGCGCTGCCCGCGACTCCGGGAGCCTGATCGGCGATTTGAGGCGCGACAGGCATGGAGCGCGTTCGCCGAAATCCCAAAATGCGCTAATTCACCAGGTTATTCTGGATCGCGTAGCGCGTCAGCTCCGCGTTGTTGTGCATGTTCATCTTTTCAAGCACACGCGCGCGATACGTGCTGACCGTCTTGACGCTCAACGTGGTCTCCGCCGCGATCTGCGACACGGTTTTGCCCGAAGCGATCCGGCACATCACCTGGAACTCGCGATCCGACAGCGCTTCGTGCGGCGGGCGGTCGCTGTCCGAATCGAGCGCATTTGCCAGCATTTCCGCCAGATTCGCGCTCACATATTTTTTCCCGGTGAGGATCTTGCGAATCGCCTGCACCACGTCTCTGGCCGCGCTGCTTTTGCAGACATATCCGCTCGCGCCCGCCTTGATCGCGCGCACCGCGAACTGCTCTTCCGTGGGCATGCTTAAAACCAGCACGGGAACCTCCGGCCGCAGCCGCCGGATATCGCGCAAAATTTCCAACCCTCCGCGGCCGGGCATGGTGATGTCGAGAATGACCATGTCCCAGACCCCCTCGGCCAGTTGCGCCAAAACCTGCTTAGAATCCTCCGCCTCCCCCGCAGATTGAAGGTCCGGCTCTTGCGATAAAGCCTGCTTCAAACCATTTCGCAACAGAGGGTGATCATCGGCGAACAGCAATCGGACCATCACTCGCCGATATTATGTCAGAAATGCTAAGAAGATCCAATTTTTTGGTGTTACTCCCTGGAATCTAACGTGCTTTCTCTCTTGCGTGAGTTCGGCAGGACAAGCAGAATCAGTCGGTTAGACGCAAAAAAGTGAAAAACTTTCCGATTTCGATTCAGAAGATTCTACCGGACGAGGAATTTTGAACGGTTTCCCGTGGTTGCTCCCGCGGGCCCCGGCCTCAGGGTTCGGCTGTCCAGAAGCTCGACACTGGTGCAGCCGGCCCTGAGACCGGTAAACTGTTGAGAGTGCGCAAAAGAGGCAGAAAAAAATAAAGCCGGTGGCGGCCCGAAGTCGGTGGAAAAAAGTGCACGTTACCGCGTAAGCAATTGATTTGACCGAAAGGGGATAAAAAATGAGAACCGCAGTGCTCGCTGGCGCGGTAACCCTGAGCCTTCTCGGCACGGGCTGCGCGACCAAGAAATACGTTGCCAAAACAGTCGCTCCGGTGGAAGCGAAAGCCGATGCCGCCAACGCCAAGAACGTTGAGCAGGACAAGCAG
This sequence comes from Bryobacteraceae bacterium, assembly GCA_030044325.1. Classification (GTDB taxonomy): domain Bacteria; phylum Acidobacteriota; class Terriglobia; order Bryobacterales; family Bryobacteraceae; genus Palsa-187. Next base: position 11,586 of record JASHWA010000260.1, on the reverse strand, counting down.
ATCGCCAGCCAGGGAACTGAAATTCAGGAGCTCGATCGCGATCTGTCCAGCACCAAAGAGCGGCTGACCGACGTCGATAACAAGGCCAACCAGGCCAACGTGGCGGCCAAGGCCGCCGATCAGAAAGCCGACGGCGCCCAGCAGTCCGCCAACAACGCGCAGCAGGCCGCCGATGGCGCCAGGAACGGCGTGGACCGTCTGACCAAGACCATCGACGGGATGAACAAGTTCACCATGGCCAAACAGGACGTCGTCCTGTTCCCGGTGAATTCGTGGCGCCTGAACGATGACGCCAAACAGTCCTTGACCGACCTGGCCAAACAGGCGCAGGGGCTCGACCGCTACGTCATCGAAGTCCAGGGATTCACGGATAAGACCGGGTCCCCGGCTTACAATGACCGGCTAAGCCAGGAGCGTGCGGAATCGGTCGCGCGTTTCCTGACAGTCGAATATAAGATCCCGGTTCGCAACATTACCATGCTCGGCGAAGGATGGGCGGAGCCCGTCGCCGCCGACAACACGCGCGCCGGACGCAAGCAGAATCGCCGCGTGGAAGTCCGGCTGTGGGTTCCAGAAACGGGTTCTACCGCGACGGCCGCCGGCGGAGGGGCGCAGTAGTTTCCTTTTAAGTTCGCCCCGATTTTTGGGGCAACGGATAGTCGCCGGACCCTCCGACCCGGCGACTTCAGGGCGGGTGCTTAGAGGAAGTCAGCAGCGGGGAGATCTGCACGCCTCGCAATGGCAGACAGCGGCTTCGGCTTCTGTCGCCCGGACATTCCTTGACGCCCGCCCTGTCCTATTTATGGCGTTACCTGACGCGCCACCGTACGGGACCTGTGAGCAGGAAGTGCCCACATGGACCGTTCCTTTAATAGAATCAAATTGCATGTTCGATCGCGCCCGCCTGCTCGGCTGGTGGTACGTGTGCATCGGCGCCGGATTCGCGCTGCTCGCGCTGCGCAATTACATGTACGGCGCCCGAGCCTGGTCGATCGCCCTGCGCGTGATCATCGCCTTTGGATTCGTATTGCTCGGCGCCGTCACGCTGCGGGCGCCGCGCGAATAATTAGGTTCTTACCCACTCACGGCCCAGACTAAGGTTCTGCGCGGCTCACCTCAGCAGCCACACCCCGATCGCGATCGTCACCATCGTCACCGGGATCCCCGTGCGCGCATATTCCCAGAATCCGATCCGCACTCGCTCGCGCGCCTGCTCGACGACGATCAGATTCGCCACCGACCCCACAATCGTCAGATTCCCCGCGAGCGTCGACGACATCGCCAGCCGTAACCATCCGAGCCGCGGAGCGTTCAAGTGCGCCACGAACGGCTTAAAAACCAGCACCGCGGGAACGTTGCTCACGATATTCGACAGCGCCGCCGTGATCGCGCTCAACACCGCGCCGTCATTCAGGTGCGCGTGCGCCGCCGCGGCATCCAGGCCGCGCTCAAGCGTGCTCCTTTCCACTCCCGCGACCACGATGAACAATCCCGCGAACATCATCAGCAGCGGCCAGTCGATCCGGTTGTAAACTTCCTCCGGATGCACGTTGCGCGAAATCAGCAGCAGCACCCCTCCGCCCACGATCGCGACCTTGGCCACCGGCTCGCCCGCAAAGAACGCGGTCACCATCAGCCCGGAAATCCCCAGCGACTTCCCCAGCAGCGCGCGATCCAGCGGAACCGCCCGCCGTTCGACCTCCACGCGCGGGCCGCGCCTGAATTCGCCGCGATAAACCAGCGCAATCACTCCGATCGCGACCGCCACGCTCACTGCCGCGATCGGCGCTTCGGCAATCGCAAACGTCCGGTACGGAATCCCGGAAAAACTCCCGATCAGCATGTTCTGCGGATTCCCGGTGAGCGTCGCCAGGCTCCCCGCATTCGACGCCATCGCCACGGCGAGCAGGTACGGAACCGGGCTCCGCTTCATCGCGTACAGGATTTCGGCCACCAGCGGAGCCATCACCAGGCACACCGTGTCGTTGACGAAAAACGCTGAAAGCGCGCCCGAAACCACCCCAATCGAAGCCAGCATCGTCAGCGGATGATGCGCGTGCTCCACCACCCATTCGCTCGCCAGCGCGAAAAATCCGGAAATGCGCAGATTCGCGACCACGATCATCATTCCCAGCAGCAAAACGATGGTGTCCAGGTTGACCGCCGCGTATGCCTGCTCGAGCGTGAGGACGTTCGTCGCGACCATCATGCTCGCCCCGATCAGCGCCGCGCCCGCGCGATCCACGCGCAGCCCCGGAATGTGGCCGAGCGCCAGCGCGGCATATGTTGCGAGGAAAATCAACGTCGCGAGATCAGACTTCACGCCTCACCTGAAACGCATCGTGCCGATGTCAACGAGCGGAGACCCCGAGCCGCGACCGCCGGGAGCGCTTTAATACAGGCGGCTTTCTTAAGCGACGACGGGTTCGAGATCCTTTGAAGCGTAGCGCCGCGCGACGTAATCGTTCAAAATCACGATGAATTCCGCCACGATCGCATCGCCGCGCAGCGTGCATTTGAGCTTGCCATCCACGTACACCGGCGCGACCGGCTCCTCAAACGTCCCCGGCAGCGAAATTCCGATATGTGAGTGCTTCGATTCTCCCGGGCCATTCACCACGCAGCCCATCACCGCGACCTTCATTTCCTCGACGCCCGCGTAGCGCTCCTTCCACAACGGCACCTGCTCTCGAAGATACCTCTGGATCTGGTCGGCCATGTCCTGGAAAAACGTGCTCGTGGTCCGCCCGCAGCCCGGGCACGCGGTCACCTGCGGCGTGAAGCTGCGCAGTTCGAGCGCCTGCAAAATCTGCTGGCACACGATCACTTCTTCGGTGCGGTCGCCGTTGGGCAGCGGCGTGAGCGACGCGCGAATCGTGTCGCCGATCCCTTCCTGAAGCAGCACGCCGATCGCCGCCGTGGTCGCGACGATGCCCTTCGATCCGAGCCCCGCTTCCGTCAAACCGAGATGCAGCGCATAATCGCACTCCGCCGCGAGCATCCGGTAAACGATGATCAGATCCTGCACGCCGCTGACCTTCGCGCTCAAAATAATTCTGTTGCGCGGCAATCCGTAATGCTCCGCCGCGGCCGCCGAATGGAGCGCGCTCTCGACGATCGCCTTCATCGTCACCGTTTTCGCATCCAGCGGCTCGGCCAGCCGATTGTTCTCATCCATCATCCGCGTGAGCAGCGCCTGGTCGAGCGAACCCCAGTTCACGCCGATCCTCACCGGCCGGTCGTTCTCGATCGCCGTCTCGATCATCGTCCGGAAATTATCGTCGTGTTTTTTGCCGATATTCACGTTTCCCGGATTGATGCGGTATTTCGCCAGCGCGCGCGCTATTTCCGGGTATTTTTTGAGCAGAATATGACCGTTGTAATGAAAATCGCCGATAATGGGCACCCGCACGCCGAATTTATCCAGCGTCTCGACGATCCGCGGCACGCCCTTCGCCGCGTCTTCCGTGTTTACCGTTACCCGCACCAGCTCGGAGCCGGCCGCGGCCAGCGCCATCACCTGGTTCACCGTCGATGGCACGTCGGCCGTGTCCGTGTTGGTCATCGACTGCACGACAATCGGGTTCGATCCGCCGACGTTCACGCCGCCGATATTGACGGCCACCGACGCCCGGCGAGGATTGGATGCCATGGTTTCATTGTAGACTGGCCGAATGCACGAGTTGCACGCGACGTCCGTCCCGATCGTCTGTGTGGAAACCGTCTTTCAACCGCTCCCTACGGTCGCGGCTCGGGGCCGGCGCTCAACGGAGTCGGCCGGATGCGAGCCGCGACCGGAGGGAGCGGTTCTAGAAAAATCGTTTCCACCCAAACACGCGAGCGGGCGCTGATGCAGGAACTGAAGCGCGAGCTGGGCCTTCCCAACCTGGTCTTCACGCAGATCCTGTTCGTGATGGGACTTACCTGGGTGGGCGCGGCCGCCAAACTCGGCCCTTCGCACGTCGTTTTCTGGCTGCTCGCCGTCGTCTTGTTTTACATCCCCTCCGCGATCGTGGTGGTGCATCTCAGCCGCAGAATGCCGCTCGAGGGCGGATTGTATCAGTGGGCCAAAATCGGATTCGACGAGCGCATCGGATTTCTGGTGGCCTGGAACCTGTGGATCTACGCGATGATTCTGACGTCGGAAGCCGGCCTGCAAGCCGCGACCAATATCGCTTATGCCACCGGACCGGCGTGGATCGCGGAAAGCAAGTGGTTCATCGGCGCGGCGAGCGTCGTGGTCATCGGCGCCATCGCCCTGCTCTCGACCGTCGGGCTCGGGGCGGGGAAATGGCTGCACGGCGGCGCAGGCGTGACCATGGTGGTGGTTCTGGGAGCGATGATCGCGCTGCCCGCGTTCGCCTGGATGCGCGGCGCTAAACCCCTGGTGGCTCCCTTCGCCTTCACCGTGCCCGCGCTGTCGCTGCTCAATTTGAACATTTTGGGAAAACTCGGATTCGGCGCGCTGGGCGGATTCGAATACGTCGCGATCTTTGCAGGGGAGTGCCGCGACCCGGCCAAATCGATCGCCCGCAGCGTGGTCATCGCCGCGCCGGTCATCGCCGCGCTGTTCATTCTCGGCACCGGATCGGTGCTGTGGTTCGTCGGCGACCGGAATATCGATCTGATTTCGCCGGTGGCGCAGGTTCTCGCCGTGGCGATGCGGCCGCTGGGCGCGGCTGCGCGCATCGCGAGCGCCGTAATCCTGCTGGTGCTCGGCATGCGCATCGCGCAGATGAGCGTCAATTTTTCGGCTACCGCGCGCCTGCCCATGGTCGCCGGTTGGGATCACCTGATGCCCGCCTGGTTCACGCGCCTGCACCGCAAATATCGCACGCCCGCGCACTCGATTTTTTTCGTCGCCGCCATGACGCTGGCGTTCAGTTTTTCGGGGATGCTCGGCGTCGGCAGCCAGGAAGCGCTCCAGCTTTTCAATAACGCGGCGGGAATTTTTTACGCCTTCGCTTACGTCGCCCTGTTCGCGATTCCGCTCGCCAGCCGCGACGCTTCCGCGCCGGTCAAGATCGCTTCGATCTCCGGACTCGCGATGACGCTGCTGTACATCGCGCTCTCCATTTTTCCCATCATCGACGTCGGCAGCCGCTTCTGGTTCACGGCCAAGATCGGCAGCGTGGTCGTCGCCGGAAACCTGGCCGGATTCGCGATCTTCGAATTCGCGCGGCGCCGGAAACGCACACGCTATGATTGATGGCGTGTTGAGACGGCGATGCAGCCTCGCGCTGATCGCGCTCCTGGCCGCGTTCGCAGCGGCGATCGTCGCCCAAGCGTGGTCGCCGGCGCTGCTCCCGCCCCGCTTGCTGCTGAACATCGAAGCCTTCTTCGCCTTGACCGCGCTCGCCCTGGGCGCACTTTCCGCCAGCTTGTTGAAAAAGGGGACAGACTACTCTGTCCCCAGACGCGAACTGTGCAAACCGCCTGGAGCGGTGGGCGTGGACAGAGCTGTCTGTCCCCTTTTTCAACAAGCTCGCGACGCGTCCCTTTTTCAACAAGCTGGAGCCCGTTTTTCCCAAACCCGCGGCGACATCTTCGCTGCCGCTCTCATCTCCCTCGGTGCGATCGCGGCGTTCGCCTCGACACGCAATTTCTATTTTGTTTCCGACGATTTCCTGATTCTCGGCCACGCGCAGGCGCACTGGTCGCTCGCCTGGCTTCGCACGTTGATGACCACCCCCGGCGGCGACGGCCACTTCGGACCGCTCGTCTATATTTTCAACACGCTCAACTGGCGCGCCGCCGGCTCCGATGCCTCTGCCTGGCACTGGACCGGATACGCGATTCACGCCATCAACTGCGCGCTGGTCTACGCGCTCGCCGCCGCGCTGGGTTACGCGCTCGGCGCGCGAATCTTCGCCTCCGCGCTGTTCGCGATCCACGCCTCGCGCCCGGAAGCCGTCGTATGGATCACCGCGCGCTTCGATCTGCTCTCCACGGTTTTCGTGCTCGCCGCATTATTGTGCCTGCTCCGCGGCATGCGCGCCGCCCGCATCGCCCGCCTGGCATATTTCGCCGCGACGCTCCTGTTTATGACCGCCGGAATGCTGTCGAAGGAAGCCGCCTTCGCCTTTCCCTTGCTCGCGCTTCTCCTGATCGCGACGCAATCGAAACAACCCCTCCGCCAATGGCCCGCCGCCATCTCCATCTGCGCCGTCGCCGCCGTGATTTTCGCTTATCGCTGGACGCTGTTCGGCGGAATCGGCGGCTATCTCGATGCGTCCGGCCGTCCCCAATTTCTTTCCTTGACTCCCATCGTGATCGCCAAATCGCTGGGCCTGCGCCTCTGGGCGAGCCTGTTTTTTCCCGTCAACTGGACTCTCCCGATTCCGAAAATTCTCGCCGTCTCGACCGCCCTGTACGCGCTCGCGCTCGCCATTCTGTTTCACTCCGGCGCCTCGAAACGCCGCATGTTCGAAGCCGCCACTTTCACCTTTCTCTCCGCGCTGCCCGTCGTTTCACGCCTCCTGATTTCCACCGATCTCGAAGGCTCGCGAATTCTGTATCTCCCTTCCATCGGCTTCTGCCTGCTGATCGCGGCTTTGATCGAGAGCGTCGATTGGAAAATCACGTCTGCGGCCGCGGCAGCCATTCTGATTTTCGAGGCCGCGGCTCTGCGCCACAACCTCACGGCGTGGGAAAACGCGTCGAACATCGTTCGACAGAGTTGCCAGGCCGTCGCCGAATGCGCCCTGCGCGCAAACGGCGCCGCCAGCGTCATCGCCCTGCCCCGAAAAGTCGACGGCGTCTACACCTTCGCCAACGGCTTCCCTGAATGCGTCGCCATGCAGCCGGGAGCGTCGCAAGTTCAGGTCAAAATGTCCGATCACGAAACCGATCGAGCCCAGTGCGCGTTCACCTGGGACGCCGCGAACCGTCGTCTTCGCCAAATCAGCGCGGTTCCGTAATTCCGCGGTTGGAACCGTAGTCGTGATATTCGGGGAGATTTACCGGGTGGTTCGTAGTTGGTGGTTAGTGGATAGTCGGCGTTTGTGCACACCCGACGACGAACCACTAACTACCAACCACTAACTGCCAACCACTAACCCCGAACCGACTCATCCATCGGCACCAGCTCCCCGTCCCGAATATAATAATCCGCCCCGCGCCATCGCACGCTGCGCCGCAGAAAGCTCGTCACCCAGATCACGAACGCGAGCGCATCCCATAAAGGGATCAGCGCCATTTTTCCCCACACCCCGCGCTGCTTCAGCCCGTGCACGCCGATGATCCACATGATCGCCGCGCGAAACGCGAAATACGCCCCCAGGTATCCGGCCGCGACCATCGCCGTAGGATGCACCGCAAATGCCACGATCGACCAGGGCAATCCCTGCGTCAGCGCCAGCCCCAAGTGCCCCCACGGACGCATGTGCCGCATCACCACGATCCAGCGCAGCCGCTTGTGCCATAGATCCGACATCGACCGGTAATCCGGCACCGATTCCACGCTGTAACGCAGCAGCTCGACTCTATATCCCTGCTCGGCGATCAGCCGCCCCACCAGCAAATCGTCCGCTGGCCGGTTCTCGATCGTCTGATACCCTCCGAACCCGGCGAGGCGCGATCGCGTGGTCGCAATCGTCGGCCCCAGCGCGAACTTCACGCCATCAAGCTGCCAGGCCACCAGAATCCCGGCGTAGAAATCCGACATCATCCCCACCGATTGCAGCTTGTCGACAAAATTCTCCGCGCCCGCCGTTACATAAAAACACGTTGCCGCGCCCACTTTCGGATCGGCCAGCGGCGCCACCACCGTGCGCAGATAATCCGGCCGCACGCGAACGTCGCTATCGCTGATCACCACCACCTCGTGCTCGGCTTCGTTCACCAGCCGCGCCAGCTTGGCGACTTTATCGTTGGTCGCCGCGCGCCCCGATCCGTGCAGCACGCGAATCGCGCGCTGCGGAAATTCCCGGCGCAGCCGCTCCACCACCGGCGCCACCACCTCGTCGTCTTCGTCCACGCACAGCACCATCTCGAATTCCGGGTAATCCTGCCGGCAGAAACTGGCGAGATTTTCGTAGGCATCTGGGTCCACTCCGCGCATCGGCTTCAAGTTGCTCACGGGAGGTGTGAACGGTGCGCGCGCGGAGGCCGGTTCCGTGCGGAAATACCGCCACGCGCTCACCAGCGCGATCGCGTAGTAGATGAATGGAATCGCGGCGACTCCCAGCAGAATGGCTGGCCAGGCGAGCACTCCTTCAAGCCTACAACACGCCGCAATGGCGCGCTTGAAACGTTACGAAGCCTCCGATCCGGACGCCGCGCTCAACGTGCCGCATCCGTGACTCTCGGTGTGGCGCTCCAGTTCATCGCGTGCCCGTTCGCACTCCTCTCGCGCCCGATCCGAATCGGCATACGCATCGGCGAATCCCGAGTGAGACAGCTTGCTCAGCCTTCCCACCTGCCCCGCAAATCTGCGGACAGACTCATGGTACTGTACCAGTAGCTTTTCACGCTCCGGACAATGCACGGACCAGTTAGATAACGCCGGAGCATATCCTGTTTCGCAAAAAGCTGACATTAATTGGACATCAACGTGCACCTGAGCGTTGCCGAGTACGCGCTATGTCCCCTTCGCTTGAAATGCCGCCGATCGAACAACTGACGCTGGATGCGGTGCTTGCGGTGCGCCGTGCGCGGCGGATGCTGGAATGGATGCGCGTCATTTGTGAGAACGAGGCGTGCGTTTTACGCCACGCCTTGCCCACTCCCCGCGAGATTTCCGATCCGGGCAACCATTCATGCCGCCCGCCTCGTTCACCCGCGACAGTCTGCCGGCCCTAAAAATTACCCGCGTGGTTCGTGCCCCACGGCCTCGAACTCGTGTGCCCGCCCACATCCGCGCCGCCCGATCAGCCCTTCCCCAAAAACACCAGCGTGACGCCCAGGGCCACCAGCACGATTCCCAGCCAGCGGTCCGCGCTCACCTGTTCGCGGAGGAAGGTTTTGCTCCCGAACGCGCCGGCAACGTAGCTGAGCGCCGTTACCGGAACCACGAAGCTCACGTTGTAAATCGAGAGCGCGCCGAGCAGCGCAAAAAAGCCGACGGCCATCAGCGCGATTCCCAGCCACATCCACGGGCTGCCGAGCGCCGTGACGATCGTGCGATACATCGCTGACGGGCGCAGGCTGAAAGCTACCCTGGAACCCTTCATCGCCCGCGAGACGCACAGCTCGCCGCCGGTGCCGGCGACCACAATCAAAACGAACAGGGCGGCGTGCAACGGTTTATCCCGGTTGCGTGGTGCGCGGGCTGGTGCGGCCGACCACGAAGACGCCCGCGCAGATCACCGCGATGCCGGCCCAGCGCAGCGGCGAAATCTGCTCGCCTAGAATCAGGTGCCCCATTACCGCGACCACGCCATAGGCGAGCGAGGAGGCCGGCTGCACATAGCTGTAGTCGGCAAAGGATAGCGCCAGCATATAGGCGATGAAAAAAGTGATCAGCGAGCCCACGCCGAGCCAGATCGACGCCGTCTCGAAAACCTTGATCGCGGTCGGGAGGATCTCGCGCGGCGGCCACATCGCCAGGTCGCCTGCCTGCTTCATTCCCCGGCCCAGCAGGACGTTGCCGAGCGGCCCGGCGAAAATCATAACCGCGATCAGAAAATATGTTAAAAGAGGTCTGGGCTGCGTCCCTCGCGGTCCGCCACTGGAAATGAGCACTCCCTCAATTGTATTCCGCCGGAATTCGCGCCGCGCGAGGCGGCGATGCTGACGTCGCTCTCTGCGTCTTCGTGGCTCCTGGGATTTGCAGGATTTCTACTGGCGTTGGGGCTCGATCTGCGGCGCCGGCGCGTCGGCTCGAGCGATCTGCTCCGGCTGGGCATTCTTTCGTTCCTCGACCTGCTTGCCCCGGCCGCGACATTCGGCTGTGCGCTCGCGCTGTGCGCGCAGATGTGGCCCGCAGCGATGCGCGAAGGCGTGCTGCACGTTCGCACGGTCGCCTTTCCGGGTGCGCTCGCCTGCCTGATCGCCGGCCCCCTTCTGTGGACGGAAGGGCGCAAACAGATGCAATTCCAGCGTCCCACCGGACTGATCTTCGGCGAGTGGCTGTTTTTTGCGGGCGCCGTGCTGACCTCCATCACCACAGCCCTGGATTTCGATCGCGCGGCGCGGCTCTGGTCGCTCGCGCCTGTGGTCGCGGGCCTCGCGTTGATCGCAGTGATCGTTCCGCCATTTGTGAAGAAGTTCGAAGGGCTGACCATCCTCGAAGCGATCGGCGAAAAAGAGCAGTTTTCCCAGCCCGAATACACGCCGCCGACGCAGGAGTGCCCGCAGCCGCAATTGTGGAAAATGCTGGACGCGCAAAGCACGGAAGTGGAAGTGCTCGATTTTCTCAAGGCCCTGGTCGTCGCGATGAAGCCGCGGCTGATCGTCGAGACCGGAACGTTCCTCGGCCACGGCACCCTGAAACTTGCCGAAGGCCTCCGCCACAACGGCTTCGGGCGGGTAATCACCATCGAGCTGGACCCCGCCATCCGCGCGCGGGCGCTGGAGCGCTTTAAAGCCTCTGGCCTGAGCGGATGGATCGAATCGCGCCTGGAATCGAGCCTGGACGCGAAAATCGACGGTACCATCGATTTACTGTTCAGCGACAGCCATCTCCCCAACCGCGAGGCCGAGGTGCGACGGCTGCTTCCGCACATCGATCCACGCGGACTGGTGTTGATTCACGACGCCAGCTCGCATTTCCACATCGTCCGCGAAGCGGTGTTGCGCCTGGAAGCCGAGGGCCTGATTTCGAGCGTGCTGATGTCTACTCCGCGAGGGCTGGCGATCGCACAGCGGCGGGAAGGCCGGAGGTGAGCTGCCGCTGATTGGTCAGCACCACTTTGTCTCCGCTGGCCTCGATCACGCTGAAATTTCCCTTGCCAAGCAGGTTTTCAAAACGCGGGACCTGGTCCGCTTTGGCCACCACGTAAAAACGCCGCCCCTGCATCCACAAACGCTTGAGCCCCGCATCGTCCAGGAAAACGTCCGGCGCGCCGGGCGCGTTGGAGCCGTACTCGAAGTTGTTCCAGCGTCCGTTCAAAAGCAGCTCTGGCTGGCCGGTATAGAATGCGATCGACGAAAACGTGTAGTAATGATGATCCACGATCAGCTCGCCCGGCGGCATCTTTAAAAGCGCTTCCGCCAGCGGCCGCGAGGATAAGTACGGATCGAAAGCGACCATCGCCAGCCGGGCCGCCTGAAAAAACAGCACGCACATCGCCACCGTCGTCAGCACGAATCTCCGGGTCAATGCTCCCGCGGCGCCGATCAAAAATGCGATTGCCGCGACCAGCAGCGGCGCCCGCAGGTACGCGAACGATTTCAACGTCAAATCTTCCATATGCCCCAGCGACAACCGGTATGCGCCGGGATTGTGGCTGAGCGCCGCGGAAATGTCGCCCGGCGCCGCCACGCCTCGCACCGCAAGCCACAGTGATCCCGCGGCGACCCCCGCGCATAACAGCACCGCGAACAAAATCCGGTTCCCACGCTTGATCCAGACATCTCCCGAAGCCATCGCCGAACCGATCAGCAGCGCCAGCGCCGGATAGCACGGCATCGAATAATATTCCT
>JASHWA010000259.1 GCA_030044325.1 Bryobacteraceae bacterium | reverse complement strand
TCCGAAAGCCGCAAAGGAGAAGCTAACAACCGCGATGACCAGAGAAGGGTATGGACAAGCGTATCAGCGTGGTTACGATTTGACGGTCCGCTTCCTGATCTCCCGGGGAGTGCCTCGCGACACGGCGCGTGATGTTGCACAGGCCGCGTGGGTAAAGGGATGGGAGCGGTTGAGCCAGCTTCGGAACGAGAGCATGGTGACCACCTGGGTGAACGCGATTGCCATGAATGTGCACCGGAGTGCGTTGCGGAGCGAGAAGACGTATCAAACCTTGCCGGAAGTTTATAGCGGAGGCGAGGTGAATCTGGCCGCTATCGACTTGAATCGTATCCTGAAATTCTGCGCGCCGCGCGATCGAGCTCTGTTGGAGCTACAGATGCAGGGGGACACGGCAGAGGAGATTGCGCGCAAGCAAGGGGTGACGGAGACAGCGATCCGCATTCGCCTGTTGCGTGCGCGCCGCGCGGCCCGTTCGCGGGCGGAGCGGCGAACCGTGCCGGCGTGCAAGCCCCTCGAGGCCAAGCGCGACGCCGCGTAAGGCCGATCGAGGACGGCTGCCAGAGAGAAAACCGCCTCGAAAAAGGAGACGTTTAAATGATACGCGGACTAGTGTGTCTGGCAGCGGCGCTGCCTTTACTCGCGGCGGACCGGAGAGCGGATGATGTCAAGAGAATCGACGCCGCGACCACGGACTTGGTGGAGATGATACATGCGAAGGACGGCGGCATCCCTGAAACGTTGCTGCAGAAGTCGCAATGCATCGGAATCGTTCCGGCAGCCAAGCGCGCCGGCTTCATCGTGGGCGTGGATTATGGCAAAGGGATCGTGAGCTGCCGGATTCACGACACCAATCGCTGGAGCGCTCCGGCATTCATTCAGATCGAAGGCGGCAGCTTCGGCGCGCAGATCGGCGCGGGCGAAACGGACGTGGTATTTGCCGTGATGCACGAGGACGGTATGCATGCACTGCTGAAGGACAAAGTGGAGCTGGGCGTTGACGTCGCCGGGATGGCGGGTCCGGTGGGACGCAATATCCAGGCGAATAGCGACGTCCTGATGCGCGCCGAGATCCTTTCCTGGTCGCGCGCCCGCGGCGTGTTCGCGGGAGTCGATCTCAAGGGCGCGACGCTGCATACCGATCATGACGACGATGTCGCGATGTACGGACCGGACGTCACGCATCAGGCGATCCTGGACGGGACGGTCGCGACGCCGGCCGCGGCAGTCCGTCTGCATCGCGAGCTCGAACGTTACGCACACAGACCAGTGGTGAACAAGACGGGCGACTAACGCGGCGGGAGATGGCGCCCGGCTGAAGCCAGTGCGCATTGAAGAGGGCGCTCAAAAAACTCCGCGGAGCGCTTACGCGCGGGGCTGCGATTGCGGCCGCCGCGGGGCATGAGGGAGCTTTTGCACGCGGACGGGCGGAAGAAGGGGACAGTCCGCTGGGGGTGTGGACGGTTGCGAGTTTGCCGACGCTAGGGGACAGTCCCCTTCTTCCGCGGATTGTGCGTTGAGGACGGGCGGAAGAAGGGGACAGTCCGCTGGCGGTGTGGACGGTTGCGGGTTTGCCGACGCTAGGGGACAGTCCCCTTCTTCCGCGGATTGTGAGGACGGGCGGAAGAAGGGGACAGTCCGCTGGCGGTGTGGACGGGTGCGAGTTCGCCGGCGCAAGGGGACCGTCCGCTTCTTCCGCGGATTGTGTTGAGGACGGGCGGAAGAAGGGGAAAGTCCGCAGATTGTGTTGCCGCACGCTACGCGGCGGTGCTGGTGTGGTAGCGTTCCTCTTCCTGCGTGGCGAGACGCCGGCGGACTTCCTGCTCGGCTTCAAGCCAGTCCTCCACATCGTGGCCGTCCTGGTATCCGCGTCTTTCCCAGTAAGAATAGGCGAGTTCGGCGATTTCCCGGGTGTGGTCGTGTGTGCGGGCCTCTTTTTCCATTGAGCAACCTCCATTCGCGCTGATTTCGATCGAACGCGAGGTTAGATGCGCGAGCGGGTCAATTATTTTCCGCCATTTTCGGCGACGCCGGCGGCGACCGGCTCGGAGTGGTGGTCCTGGCGCGAGCCGGCCGCGATCTGCGCGAGGCGGTTGTGCAGCGTGCGCACGCTGATTCCCAGGATTTCGGCCGCGCGGCGCTTGTTGTTGCGGGTGAGCTTAAGGGTGAGCTGAATGTAGGCGTTCTCGACATCGCGCAGGGGACCACCGGGTTCGAGCCGGAGGGTGAGGCCGGCTTTGGGCGCGGGGGGAGCGGCGTGCGTTTCCGGACTGGGAAATCCGCGAGGAAGATGGGAGGGCAGGAGGGCGCCCTGGTGCGCCACGATCAGGGCGCGCTCGACGATGTTGCGCAGCTCGCGGATGTTGCCCGGCCAGTGATATTGCATGAGCTGCGCCATGGCGGCGGGATGGACGTCGGCGACGCGGCAAGCGTGCCTGCGATTGAGATCGCGAATGAGCGCGTCGACGAGGGCGGGAATGTCCTCCTTGCGATGACGCAGGGGCGGGAGCGCGATGCGGATGACGTTCAGGCGGTAAAACAAATCCTCGCGAAAACGATTTTCGCGGACCAGAGCTTCGAGATTGCGGCTGGTGGAAACGATCACACGCACGTCCACGGGGATCTCCACGGCGCCGCCCACGCGGCGCACGCGAGCTTCTTCGAGGATGCGCAGGAACTTGGCCTGGGTGGCGAGCGGCATCTCGCCGATTTCGTCGAGCAGGAGGCTTCCCTGATGGGCCTGCTCGAAGCATCCGGCGCGGCGCTCGAGCGCGTCGGTGAAGGAGCCTTTTTCGTGGCCGAAGAGCTCGCTTTCAATGAGCGTCTCGGGCAGCGCGGCGCAGTTGATGGCGACGAAGGGGTGGTCCGCGCGGGGGCTGAGGCGGTGAAGCGCGGTGGCCACCAGTTCCTTGCCGGTCCCGCTTTCGCCGGTGATCAGGACCGAGGCCGAACTGGGCGCGACCTGCTGGATGAAGGAATACACCTGGCGCATGGGCGGGGAGGAGCCGACGAGGTCCATCAGGCGGCCCTGGCCGCTCAACTGGCGATGGAGGCGCTCGGCCTGATTGAGCAGTTGTTTCTGGCGAACGGCGCGTTCGAGCAGGGTAGCGAGGACGCCGCGCTGCACGGGCTTTTCGAGGAACCAGAAGGCTTGGAGGCCGTGGACGATCGAAAGCGCCTGCTCCATGCTCCCGAATCCGGTGAGGACGATGGCAGGAGTGAGGTCGCCGCGCTCCAAAAGCGTGCGCAGAAGCTGGAATCCGTCCAGGCGCGGCATCAGCAAATCGGTGACGATGGCGTCGGCTTCGGCGGCGCCGATTTTTTCGAGCGCTTCCTCTCCGTCCGACGCGGTGTCAGCGATGTATCCGAGGGACGAGACCATTTCGGCCACGGCGGCTTGGTGCTGGCCGTCGTCGTCGACGATCAGAATTCTTGCGGACATGCGTTGAAGGAATTAGCGAGCAATCCGCATTCCGTTTTGGGGAGGGGCGTTGGAGGGGAAATTGCTGAGGCTCGCGGGGAGGCGAGGTTGGATGAATAGAGCAATGTTTTTCATGGCGGGAATTGCGGCGGGGGCGATGGCGGGATTGCTTTACGCGCCGCAGCAAGGTTCGCGGACGCGGGCCAAGCTTGCTGCGAAATCCAAGCAGGGACGGCGCTTCCTGCGCGAGCAGAGCCGCGAGCTGCGCGACAACGTGGAGGAGACGTTCGGGCGCGGGCGGGTGGCGGTGAGCAAATCGATCCGCGGGTTCATGGGATGAGGCGGGCGCGGCGGCGGGCAGGAACAATAACGTTATATTCCGTTTTTCGCTGCAAAGGCGCGTGAAAAACTTGGAATCACGAGTATTTTTTTCCAAAGGAAAAGGCGGGACCGGCGGCACCGGCGACGATTCAGGGGGTGGCGACCGAGTTGCAGCGAACCGGGGCAGGCCGCGGCAACAGGATTCGCACGCGGCTGTTAGAAAGTGAGATCCAACATGCTGAATTGGGCTCTGATTTTTTTCATCATCGCCATTATCGCCGCGGTGTTCGGGTTTGGAGGGATTGCGGTGGCTGCCGCGGGGGTGGCGAAGATCCTGTTTTTCCTATTCCTGATTTTATTCGTAATCTCGCTGGTCGCAGGTCTTACCAGGAGGGTTTAGGTTGGCGTCGTGTGTCGCTGCGCGATGGGCGGAAGCGGCGGCGTGTCCGCGTTCCGGACGGGCGGAAGTACGGTGTGGACGGTTGCGAGTTCGTCGGTGTTAGGGGACAGTCCCCTTCTTCCGCGGATTGCTCCTAGGCGGTTGCGGGGCGGCCGAGAGGTTTGGGCATTCCGGCCCACAGCATGGCTCCGGCGAGCGCGACGGCGATGGCGATCCACTGGGTGAGCGAGAGGCCGAAGTGCAATCCCTGCTCGTGATAGCGCGTGAATTCGATGAGGAAGCGGGCGATGGAGCTGAGCACGAGATACATTCCCATGATCCGGCCGGGCGCGTGGGCCTTTCCGAAGCGCCAGTAGAGGAACGCAAAGAGCGCGAACTCGGTGGTCATTTCGTAAAGCTGGGAGGGGTGGAGCGGGACGTCGAGGGGAACGCCGGTGAGCGCGAAAGCGTCGGGATTTTTGAAGGTGACGGCCCACGGCAATTTGCACTCGGTACCCCAGCAGCAACCCGCGCAGAAGCAGCCGATGCGGCCGATGGCGTGGCCGATGGCGATTCCGGGCGCGAAGGCATCGAGCGTACCCAAGACCGGGAGCTTCACATGGCGCATATAAAGGAAAGCGGTGACAAAGGCGAGCACCAGGCCTCCCTGCCACACTCCGGCGGCTTGCAGCGTGGCGAGAGAAAAGATGGCCGGCCGGTCCGGCGTGTTCCAGTCGAAGGCCAGCATGAGGAGCTTGGCGCCGAGGAGACCGGCGAGCGCGCAATACACGGCTAGATTGGTGACCAGCTCGCCGTTGAATCCGGCGCGGCGCGCGAGGCGCACAGTGATGGTCAATCCGACCAGAAATCCCAGAGCGACCAGGACGCCGTAGGTGGGCAGATAAAAGCTGCCGATTTGAAATAGCTTGGGAAACACTTCAGTTTCAGAATAACAGAAGGGCTTCGGGACGGGCGGAAAAAGGGGACAGTCCGCTGCCGGTGTTGACGTTTGAGAGGTTGTCGAACGCGAGGGGACAGTCCCCTTTTTCCGCAGGTTCGGCACGCTCTACGATTGGTGGGAGCCGCGGGGAGTTACGGTAAACGGCATCCTGGCGGCGGGGAACCTGGGGGCGGGCGCTTGCGTATCCTTAAATTGAGGGCAAAATGTACTGCACAAAATGCGGTGTACAACTGAACGAAGCGGCGAAATTCTGTTCGGAATGCGGGACGGCGACGGCGCGAAACGCGTATTCGGCGCCGGTTGCGTACCCCAAGCTGAGCCGTCCGCGCGAGGATCGCAAGATTGCGGGGGTGTGCGCGGGATTCGCGCGCTACCTGGGAATCGACGTTACGCTGGTGCGGATTATCGCCGTAATCCTGGCGGTCTGGCCTCCGGGAGTGGGGCTGATCGGATATTGCATCGCATGGTGCGTGATGCCCAACGATGCATTGCGGCTTTCCGAACCGGTGCCTTCTGAAACGGCTACAGGACACGCGTAAGGGGAATTCGGCTGGAATTCATGGTACACTCGTAGTGTCTTTGCCGCCTCCGTCTGATCCGCGAATGCCCTCCGGCCGCACCCCGAAAGTTTCCGTGCCTGTTGGAGTGTGTGTGAAAAAGGGGACAGACCGCTCTGTCCACTCGGACCGTACGCCGCAAAAGCGACGATTTGCCAGTGGGGACAGAGAAGTCTGTCCCCTTTTTCACACACACTCGTTAGCCTACGCAATTCAAGGTTCAATTCAAACGATGTCTGACAAAGACAATCTCACTTTGAGGAGTTAAGTCCCATATGACCAACATCTTTGTCGGAAACTTGAATTACCAGACCACGCAGGAAGAATTGATGCAGGCATTTTCGCAATTCGGCGCCGTGGAGCGCGTGAGCATCATTACGGATCGCGACACGGGGCAGCCGCGGGGGTTCGCGTTCGTTGAAATGACGGACCGGCGCGAGGCGGAGAACGCCATTGCGCAACTGAACGGGCAGCAGTTGAACGGCCGCGCGATGAACGTAAATGAAGCTCGTCCGAAGCCGCAGGGCAGCGGCGGAGGTTTCGGCGGACGGGGCCGCGGCGGCAATTCGCGCGGGCAGCGCTGGTAATTTTCGTTGGCGGACGGCGGTGAGTGGTTGGTCGTCGATTTACGACAGCTCACTGCGATTTTGCGGTTTCGATTCGAATTCGTTTCAGCGCGCCGCTATCCGCGGGAAGCTCG
>JASHWA010000024.1 GCA_030044325.1 Bryobacteraceae bacterium | reverse complement strand
GGCCGATCCCGTCCTCCGTTGGAAGAGCACGTGGACTCCTTGATTATTTGGTAGCAGGGAGTGGGGAGTTGGGAGTGGGGAGCAAATACGGATGTGGTTGAAAACGGGGGAAATTTTCTGGCGCCAGGAATCGGGAATCAGGATTCAGGAGGCGGTTAGGATGGAAGCATGACACGACGGGAATTTGCGGGCGGGGCGCTGGCGCTCACCGCGAAGAGTTATGCGCAGATTCGCGGGGCGAACGAGCGGATGCGGGTCGGCGCGATCGGCTGCGGCGGGCAGGGCATGGCGCACCTGACCACGCTCGCGAAGATGCGCGAGACGGACAAGCTCGACGTGATCGCGGTGTGCGATGTTTTCGACAAAAATTCGGCGCGGGGGGCGCAGGCGACCGGGGCGAGGATCGTGAAGGATTACCGCCGCGTGCTCGACGACAAAGATGTGGATTATGTTTTAATCGCGACGCCGGAACATTGGCACTGCCGCATGACGCTCGATGCGGCGAGCGCGGGAAAACATATTTATTGCGAAAAGCCGATGACGCACACGACCGAGGAAGCCAAGAAGGTGGTCGCGAAGATTCAGGCGTCGGGCGTGAAGATGCAGGTGGGTGTGCAGGGAATGTCGGACGATTCGTATTCGGCCGCGAATCGATACGTGAAGCAGGACGCGCTGGGAAAAGTGGTGCTGGCGCAGATCGATTATTCGCGCAATCACGTGGGGGATTTCTGGGCGTATTGGATCGACCAGGATGCGCGGCCGGGCGAGAACCTGGATTGGAAGGCGTGGCTGGGGCCGGCGCCGAAGCGGCCGTGGGATGCGGCGCGATTTTTCCGCTGGCGGCATTATTGGGATTATTCGGGGGGCATCGCGACGGATCTTTTTGTGCATCGGGTGACGCGGATCATCAAGGCGCTCGACTTGCAGTTTCCGGAATACGCGATGGGGGCGGGCGGAAAATTCGAATTCACCTCGAGCGCGGCGGAGATCCCCGACACGCTGAACATTCTGCTCGATTATCCCGGCGGGCTGACGGTGCAGCTGATTTCGTCGCAAGCCAATGCGCGTCCGGTGCAGCATGTGCTGCGGGGCCACAAGGCGACGCTCGAATTCACGGACAAAGGGTTCACCATCACGCCGGAAAAGCTGTTTGAAAAAGAGGCGCGCGCGATCGAGCATGTCAAAACGGGCGGCGAGCAGCTCGATCTGCATCATCGCAATTTGATCGCGGCGATCCGCACCAATGCGCCGCTCAACTGCGACGCGATGCTGGGATATTACGGCGTGGTGGCGTGCATCATGGGCAACGAATCGTACCGGCGGCGCAGGTATATGAAATGGGACGCGGCGAAACAGCACATGCACCCCGCCTGATCGCTTACACTAACTAATTGATCAACCGCCTGGTTTTCGAAAACCTGAAGCACCGTCCGGTGCGAACTCTGCTCAGCGCTTTGGCGATCGGCGTTCAGGTGGTCCTGATGCTGACGCTGGTGGGGGTGAGCGAAGGAATGCTGCACGACGTGGCGGAGCGGTCGCGCGGCACGGGCGCGGACGTTATTATCCGGGCGCCGGGCAGCTCGATCCTGACGTTTTCGAGCGGCACGATGGACGAAAGAATCGTGGGAAAAGTCCGCGAGCAGCCGCATGTTGCGCTGGCGACGGGCAGCCTGGTTCATCCGGTGGGCAACGCGTTTAACGCGATCGCGGGGATCAACCTGGCGCAGTTCAACGAAATGAGCGGAGGGTTTCAATACATCGAGGGAGGGCCGTTCACGGAACCGCACGACATGATCATCGACTCGGTGGATGCGAGCGAGGCGCACCTGCACGCCGGCAGCGTGGTCGATTTCGGCGTGCCGTGGCGCGTTACCGGGATTGTGGTACCCGGGAAGATGTCGCGCATGTTCGCGGACCTCAAATCCGTGCAGGACACCTATTCGAGCAGCGGGCAGGTGAGCGTCATCTGGGTGAAAGTGGACCAGCCGCAGAATATCCCGCTGGTGGTGGATGAGTTCAAAAAGCTGCTGCCGGGTTACGGAGTGTGGTCGCTTGCAGATTATGTTTCCCTCGTTTCGGCGGACAATGTACCGATGCTGCGCGAGTTCACCGGAGTGGTGATTGGCATCGGCGCGGTGATCGGATTCCTGGTGGTGTTTTTGTCGATGTACACGGCGGTGCTGGAGCGGACGCGAGAGATCGGGATTTTGAAGGCGCTGGGCGCGTCGCCCGGCTACGTTTTGGGAATTCTGCTGCGCGAGACGGTGCTGCTGGCGATGGTGGGGATGATCGCGGGAATCGCGCTTTCTTACGGCGCGCGCGCGCTGCTGACGCAATTTGCGCCGAATTTCACCACCATCATCGTATATAGCTGGTGGCCGCGGGCCGGATTGATCGCGCTGCTGGCGGCGCTGATCGGCGCGATTTATCCGGGGCTCAAAGCGGCGCGGCAGGATCCCATCGAGGCGCTGTCCTATGACTGACGGCGCGATCATCGAAGCGCGCGAGCTTACCAAAACATTTCACGTGGGCGACGTCGATGTGCACGCGCTGCGCGGCGTGAACCTGAGCGTAGCGCGAGGCGAATTCCTGAGCGTGGTGGGGCCGAGCGGATCTGGAAAATCGACTCTGTTCCACATTCTGGGCGGGCTGACGCCGCCGACTTCCGGAAGCGTGATGATCGAAGGGCGCGATCTCATCCAGATGTCCGATGCGGACCGCACCAGCCTGCGCAAGAAGATCGTGGGGTTTGTTTTCCAGAAATATAACCTGCTGCCGACGCTGACGGCGGAGGAAAATATCGAGATCGCACGGGATATCGCGGGCAGTCCGGCCCGGCCAGCGGCGTTTGACAGCATCGTGAAACTGCTGGGGATCGAGGGGCGGTTGCACCACAAGCCGCGGGCGTTATCGGGCGGCGAACAGCAGCGCGTGGCGATCGCGCGGGCGATCGTGAACGATCCCGCGATTTTGCTGGCCGATGAGCCGACGGGAAATCTGGACACGCAGAATTCGCAGGTCGTGCTCGACCTGTTGCGGCGGCTGAATCACGAGTTCGGGCAGACGATTCTGATGATCACGCACAATCCGGAGGCGGCGGCATATAGTGATCGGATTGTGCACATGCGCGACGGGCGGATCGAGCAGCTATAGGAGCTCGACGCCGCGGAGGGCGTGGGCGCCGGCGGCGGCGCGGTCGAATTCGGCTCGGAGGGACGGTTCCCGAAGGGTTGCGCGCAGGTCTTGCAATTTAGATATAAACGCTTCAAGGACGGCATCAATGGGTCCCGAGTTGGTCAACAGGATGTCGCGCCAGATGTCGTAGGAGCTCATGGCGAGGCGCGTCATGTCGATGGCGGCGGGACCGGCGACGCGAGCGGCTTCGCGCTCGGCTGCAATCGACGATCCGAGCGCGGTGGAAATCAACTGCGGCAGGTGCGACGTGAGGGCGACCAGGCGGTCGTGCTCGGCTGGATCGAGGATCACCACGCGCGCGCCGATTTGGTGAATCCAGTTTTCCAGTTCGGCGTCGTGCGCGGTTAAGACGTAGGGACGGCGATGAAACAGGTCGGCATCGGCTTCGCTGACGCCGCGCGAGTGTTTGCCCGCCATGGGATGGCCGCCGACGAATCGCCCACGGCGGATGTTTTGGCTCGCGCAGGCGACGATTTGGGCTTTGGTGCTGCCGGCGTCGGTGATCAGCGTGCCGGGCGCGACCCATTGGTCGATCCGCGCGATGGTCTCGAGGATTTTTTCGATGGGCTGCGCGAGATAGATCATGCCGGACTGCGCGGCGGCGTCGGCGAGGGGCAGGGCTTCGTCGATGACTCTGCGTTCGAGCGCGGCCTCGATTGCCGCGGGCGAGCTGACGCCGATGATTTTTCCATGAAAGCCGGCCTTGCGAAGGGCGAGTGCGAAGGAACCTCCCATCAGCCCGACGCCGGCGACGGTGACGACCGACCACGGCTTGTGCATCTACGCGGTCCTGCCGACGGCAGCGGCGATGGCGCGCACCTGCTGCATCATTTCGGTGAACTGGCCGGGCGAAAGCGTCTGGGCGCCGTCGCTCATGGCGCGATCCGGGTCGGGATGCACTTCGACGATGAGGCCGTCGGCGCCCGCGGCGACAGCGGCACGCGCCATGGGCAAAACCTGGTCGCGTCGGCCGGTTCCGTGCGAGGGGTCGCCGACGATGGGCAGGTGCGAGAGTTTTTTGACCACGGGAATCGCGGAGATATCCATGGTGTTGCGCGTGTAGGTTTCGAAAGTGCGGATGCCGCGCTCGCACAGGATGACGTCGTAATTTCCGCCGCTCATGATGTATTCGGCGGCGAGCAGGAGTTCCTCGATGGTGGCCGAATTTCCGCGCTTGAGCAGGACCGGCTTGCGGGTGCGGCCGACCTCGCGCAGCAGATTGAAATTCTGCATATTGCGCGCGCCGACTTGCAGGATATCGGCGTAGGTCATGAGCATGGGGAGCTGGGTGTGATCCATGACTTCGCTGACGACGAGCAGGCCGTGGCGGTCGGCGGCGGCGCGCATGAGCTTCAATCCCTCTTCGCCGAGACCCTGAAAACTGTAGGGCGAGGAGCGCGGCTTGAACGCGCCGCCGCGCATGATCTGGGCGCCCTGCGCGGCGACGATTTCGGCGACTTTTTCGATCTGATCGCGGCTTTCGACGCTGCACGGGCCGGCCATGGTGACGATGTGCGGTCCGCCGATTTCGACCTTGCCGATTTTGATGAGCGTCCCCTGCGGGCGGAAATAGCGGCTGGCGAGTTTGTAGGGCGAGACGATGCGATGGCATTCCTTGACGCCCTCCATCACTTCGAAATCGGCGGGATCCATTTCATCGGCCGGGCCGACGCCGCCGAGCACGGTGTGCAGGACGCCGGTGGAGCGGTGCACGGTGAATCCCAGGCTGACCAGCCGGTCGATGACGTTCTGGATCTGCTCATCGGTGGCGCCCTGCTGCATGACAACTAACATATTTCGTTTCCTTTTTTTTAGCCGCGGATAAACGCTTTATTCGGATTTATTCAGGGCTGATTGATTTGCTCTTCGCATTTTCTGCAAACTTCGCATTTCGTCGATAATTCTCTCGAAGATGCGCTGAAGGGCATCTTCGCCCAGCGGACCGTCGTTATTTTCGGTAACGTTGCGAAAGACATCCTGTTCGCGCTTGGGCTCGTAAATGGGGAGATGGACGCTCTCCTTGACCTTTCCGATCTGCTCGACGACGCGGGTGCGGCGATTGAGCAGCGCGAGCAATTCGAGATCGATGGCGTCGATTTCGCCGCGGAATTGGGCAAGAAGGGCCAGCGCTTCCTCGCGCGTCATTTTTCCGTCCCCGAACCGTCCACGCCTTTGCGCAGAGAGCGCGCGAAGGCTTCGAGATCGCCGTTTTGCTCGATCAGCCGCACGAATGCGCTGCCGACGACCACGCCGTCGGCGATTTGGGCGACCTCGCGCGCCTGTTCCGGCGTCGAAATCCCGAAGCCCACGGCCAGGGGCAGCGAACTGCGCTCGCGCATCGAGCGCACCAGCGGCGCGACGGCGGTCGAAACGGATTCGCGCTCGCCGGTGACGCCGGTTCGCGAGACGAGGTAGACGAAGCCGGTGGAATATTTCGCGACCAGTTTCAAGCGCTCCGGGGTGGAAGTCGGCGCGGCGAGGAAGACGGTATCGAGAGCGGCGGAGCGCATGGCGGAAACGTAAGGCTCGGCTTCTTCGACGCTCAGGTCGGTGAGAAGGCAGCCGTCGATACCGGCATTTTGGGCGTCGCGGGCTAATTTCTCGAGGCCGTAGCGCAAAACCGGATTCAGATACGTGAACAGGAGCAGGGGTATTTGCGAGGATTTTCGAATTTCGCGGGCGATTTCGAGAACTTTTGCGACGTTGGTCCCGGCGCGCAGGGCGCGCTCGGCGCCGCGCTGGATCACGGGACCGTCGGCGATGGGATCGGAGAACGGGACGCCCAGCTCTATCAGATCGGCGCCGCCGAGTTCGAGCGCTGCTACGAGTTCGGGCGTGCGGGAAGGCGACGGGTCACCGGCAGTGATGTAGGCGATCAGCGCTTTGCGGCCGTTGAAGGCTGATTGGATCCTCGTCATCAGAGTTTGAGTGAAGCGCTCATTGCAATTCCGGCAGATTCTGACGGTAAATATCCGTGTCTTTGTCGCCGCGGCCGGAGAGATTCACGACGAACAGTTGTCCTTTGGCTGCTGGCGCGCGGTTCATGGCTTCCGCCACGGCGTGGGCCGATTCGAGCGCGGGAATGATCCCTTCGG
>JASHWA010000258.1 GCA_030044325.1 Bryobacteraceae bacterium | reverse complement strand
GTTCGCATCACCGGATCGGGTGGCGGCGGATTATATGCCTACTGCTCTAACGCCAGTGGCAGCGGTTCGAGCGCGACTTGCACGCAAGTGAGCATCTACAACGGAACCAGTACGACCAACGTATCCTCGGCGGCTCAGGGTTTTCCCGCTGCGGGAATTCCTGGTGGGGCAGCACTGACTGTCGCCGCCATCGGCAGCCTTGGGATCGTCGCTTATAATTCCACGATCATTGCTGTGGTGAGTATTGCTTCCTGCAACTCCGGGTGTGGATCGCCGGGCATCCAAGCTGGTTCCGCGAGTTCCAGTCTGTATGGCGTTACTTCGTGGGCCGGAGGGACTCCATCGGTTGCACCGGACTATACAGACAATTTCAGTGAGGATTCAACTGGAGCATTGACATCGGAATATTGGTCAAGGATCACCAGCAGTTATGCTCCCCCCTACGTTGTTGCCGGTGGCCTTCAGTCTTCCGGGAATGCGATTGCCTCAAGCAGCGTGTCGAGTTTCGCGTATTCTTTCTTTGTCCCGCTGCTGCCGAGTTCCGGAGTTCAGTTCGCGCAGATGACGTGCCACATCGCCTACAGCACAGAAAATGATAAATGCGGAGTCGCCGTGAATATGAATACTTCAGGCACGGAGACGGCTTATGTGCTCTATTACGACCCTTTGTCGTACCTGTTTCTGGCGAAAGATGTGTCTGGAACGCTCACGACCATAGCTTCGGCTGCGCAATCCGGACTCACGGGAAGCAGCACTGCGTTTACGCTGAAACTGACTAATAACAACGGAGTCCTGACTCCCTTGCTGAACGGAGCGACACCCAGCGGGTTCAGCTCGACGTATTCGGACAGCTCGATTTCTGCGTCTTCCGGCAATCCCGGAGTGTATATAGTTTCATTCTCCGGAACAGCGTACACGTATGGGTATGCCTGGAGCGGGGGCCAGCCCACAGCGTTTTACTCCGAGACGGATTCAGATTCCGCTACGCTGGCTGATTCGCTCACCGGCCAGCACGTCGTGCTCGATGAGGAATCTGATTCAGATTCCGCTACGCTGGCCGATTCGATTGCGGTACAGGCATTGCACTGGGCGTCTGCATCCGACACCGCCACCATCGCGGATTCCAGCACGGCCCCGCGCGTTGTGTTGTCTTCGATTAACACTGAGTCTGCAACCGTTTCGGATTCCCTCTCCGTTTCCCACTGGAGCCTGGATACGTCGTTTACGGATAACTTTTCGGAAGACACCGTTGGGAGTGCGCCATCCGGGTGGAAAGCCGGTGGGGTTCTCCTCAATCCTTTGAATGTCACTGTAATCAGTGTAGGAACCGGCAATGCTGTCGCAGCGACAACAACTAACGGTGCAGTCGTTCAAATGTACCCCTCCTCGTTTACGCCACCCGTTTCTGGCAACCAGTTCGCCCAGGGTGCGATCACTTTTGCGGATGGCAGCAATAGTCCAACGACCGTTGGTGTAGGTGTAAATGTTGGCTCCTCTGGAACCGGTTATTTCTTGACGTTGGAGGGCTATGCCGGAAATCTTCTTATGGACTTATACGCGGAGTGCCCTGATTTAGAAGCACTCGCACAAGTTAACTATTTGTATATATCGACGGCGACTCTGACGCTGATCAATAATGACGGGGTGTTGATTCCGCTGATGAATGGGGTGACGCCGCCGGGAATGGCCGCGTCGTATTCGGTATCCTGTCTTTCGCCCACAACGGGAGAGCCAGGTATTTATCTCGCAACTGTTCAGGTAGCCGAGTCAGCCTATGTTCAGAACTTCTCGGCGGGCAGCACCGGGGCGCATTATCCCGAAACCCTCTCAGATGGCGCTACGGCTGCCGATGCCCTCGGCACCCAAGCACTGCGCCCGCGCAGCATGAGCGATACAGCTACGATTGCCGATGCGGTTTACCCGCAGGCGGGCCACAGCGCGGCGATCTCTGATTCCCTATCCGGATCGGACTCGATTGTCCTGAATGGTCGTTTTATTGGCACGACTGACCAAGTCGCGCTCGCCGATACCATCACCGCCAGCGCAGCCCGAGCCAAGTCTACGACGGATTCCGTCGCCACGGCGGACGCCATCGCGCCGTCCATAATTCGCGGTGCGGCACTCTCTGATTCGGTATCGTCCACCGACGTCATCGGCTGGGGATCGACGCTCGCCGACAGTACCTCGCTGATTGATTTTCTGGCCGTCACGGCCTACTCGTCCGCGCCGTTTGGCGACACACTGGCGATGCTCGACGGGATATCGATCGCCACGTATCAATCCGCCAGCCTGATGCTGTTTGACTCGGCGACGCTGGCGGACGGTATCACTAAGCAGAATGATCTCAGCCGCCCGATGACAGACGCCACAACGGTCGCCGATGCGGTGGCGGGCGCGGCCAGCAGGCACGCATCCACGGCGGACGGAGCAACGCTGACCGACGCGGCATCTGCCGGGCTGTTCCACGCGCGAGCGGCGAGCGACACGGCAACACTGGCAGACGCGAGTGCGGGCGCGGCGTCGCATCGCGGGGCGATCGCCGATTCGTTGACGGCGACCGATGTGGCTGGCGCCTTTGCCGGGCAGATTATCATCGCCGATACTGCCTCGATCGGCGATGCCCCAGCGGCGGTGCTTCGCCATGTGCCGGGCGCGGCTGATTCTGTAACGCTGGCCGACTCGCCATCGAGAATGCACCGCAGCACCGGGAGTCTGTCAGATAGCGCGAGCGTTGCCGATGCGCTAACCGGCCCGTCGGGCAAGG
>JASHWA010000023.1 GCA_030044325.1 Bryobacteraceae bacterium | reverse complement strand
GGCGATGTGCGATGATCTAAGGTTCTATGGAAACACCGGAAACCACCCGCAGAGGGTTCTATGTAGCGGCGATTCAGGGGTTGGGCGCCCTGATCGGAGCGGCGCTGGCGGTGCCCGCGGCGATCTATCTTCTGGTCCGGCCGCGCAGCCAGAAGGAGCCGCAATGGGTGGAAGCGGCGGACGTGAATCAATTGAAGGTGAAGCAGCCCGAAGAGGTCGTGTTCCGGCGCAAGCGGATCGACGGATGGCGCACGATCAACGAAAAGACGACGGCGTGGGTGGTGAAGATGGACGATCAGAGCGTGGTCGCCTATGCGCCCAACTGCACGCACCTGGGGTGCGCGTATCATTGGGACGCGCAGCAGATGAATTTTCTGTGCCCGTGCCACACCTCGGTATTTTCGGTGGATGGAAAGGTGCTGGCGGGGCCGGCGCCGCGGCCGCTCGACCGGTACGCATCGCGCGTCGAGAGCGGCAAGCTGCTGATCGGCCCGACGATCGAGAAGTCGGCGTAGAGAGACCATGCTCAAAAACATTCTGGATTGGGTGGAAGACCGCACCGGCGTTGTCAGCGCCGTCCATCATTTCTTATACGAAGACATTCCCGAATCGGCGGGCTGGCACCAGGTGCTGGGCAGCGTGGCGATGTTCGCGTTTCTGACGCAGGTTGTCACGGGAATTCTGCTGGCCTTCAATTACGCGCCGACGCCCGGCGACGCCTACGACAGCCTGCGCTATATCGTGACGGAGCTCACCGGCGGAAGCTTGATTCGCGGGCTGCATCACTGGGGCGCGAGCCTGATGATCATCGTGGTGGTGCTGCACATGACGCAGGTTTTCTTATGGGGCGCGTACAAAAAGCCGCGCGAAGCGACGTGGATTCTCGGGTGCATTCTGCTGCTGTGCACGCTGGCGTTCGGACTCACCGGTTATCTGCTGCCGTGGGACAACCGCGCGTATTGGGGCACGATGGTGACGACGCAGATCGCGTCGCAGGCGCCGGGCGCGGGGCCGTATATTTTGCGGCTGCTCGGAAGCGAAGGCGGATCGATCGGGGTGGTCACGTTCGCGCGATTCTACGCGGTGCACGTACTGCTTCTGCCGCCGCTGGTGATGGGGCTGATTCTGATTCACGTGATCCTGGTGCGGCGGCACGGCGTCGCGCCGGCTCCCGACGATTTCAAGCCGAAAAAGAAGTTTTATCCCGAACAGGTTTTTAAAGACACGGTTGCGACGTTCGTATGGTTCGCGGTGTTGGTGGGGATGTCGATTTTCGCCAAGGTTCCGTTGGGGCACGTCGCCGATCCGACCGATACGAGCTTTATTCCGCGGCCGGAATGGTATTTTCTATTCCTGTTCCAGATGCTGAAGGTGTTCGAGGGGCCGCTCGAAATCGTCGGCAGCCTGGTGATTCCGACGATCGCAATCCTTCTGCTATTCGCGACGCCGTTTATCGATCGCGCGAAGATGGTGAGCCTCCGGAGGCGCATGGGGGCAGTCGGACTGGTGTGTTTCTTTTCGCTGGGGTGGGCGGGATTGACGGCTCGCGCGGTGCAGACCACGCCTCCGAGCACGGAATCGGCGGAGGAGGGATTGAAGCCAGTGGAAGCATGGCAGCAGATCCCCGCGGATCAGCTCGCCGCGATCGGTTTTTTCCGCAAAGACAATTGCACCAGCTGCCACGTGATCGGGCGATCGGGCGCGGCGCCGGACCTGGCGGTTGCGCCGTCGGCCAAGCCGATGGACTGGCTGATGCAGCATTTCCGGCAGCCGGCGCCGAACACTCCGGCGACGACGCTCGCCGGATTGCAACTGCGGACGCTCGCGACATTCGTCACCAAGCGCGGGGATAACGCGGTGGACGCGTGGAAATCGGCTCCGCCGGATGCGGTGGAAGGCGCGATGGTGTATCAGAACAGCCAGTGCGCGATGTGTCATGAGCTGAACGGGGAGGGCCAGAAGGTCGGGCCGGCGTTGAACGGCGAGTCGGACAAGAGGACCCGCGAGTGGCTGACGAATCATTTCAACGATCCCAAGAGCATGACGCCGGGATCGACGATGCCGGCGTACAAGTTCAATTCGCACGATATGGATCGGATCGTGAGCTACCTGCTGGCGATTCCGAAAGAGTAGACGCACGCGGCTCATCTCGACCCTTAGCCGGACGCGTCGCGAAAGGATTCTGAAAGGCGCCGACCGTTCGCCGCTCCCTATGGTCGCGGTTCGTTCCAGCGGCCGATTGGATTCAGGGCCGATACCGAACCGCAACCGAAAATGCGTATCCACTCCTGCTACACTTGTCCTCTAACGGAGGCAACCACAATGCCCTGGTATTACGCCGATAACGGGAGACAGGTCGGGCCGGTGGAGGATGCGGCGCTTGACGATCTGGTTCGCGCGGGTTTCGTGCGGGACGACACGCTGGTATGGCGCGAGGGGATGCCCAACTGGCAGCCGCATTCGATCGCGCGCGGAGTTCGGCCCGCGGTGCCCATGCCCGCGGTTCCCATCCCGGCGGGCAGCGGTTTTTGCTCGGAGTGCGGACGGCCGTTCGCGATGAGCCAACTGGTGTCGATCGGCAACGCGACGGTGTGCGCGCAGTGCAAACCGATCTATCTGCAGCGCGTGCGTGAAGGCGGACAGGGGATTACGGCATGGCGCTATGCGGGGTTCTGGATCCGCTTTGTCGCGCGGGTGATCGATTCGGTGATTCTCGCCATCCTGATCGGGATTTTCGCGATTCCGATCACGATGCTTTTCGGCCTAGGCGTCATGACGACGGATCCCACGCGCAACATCGGAGTATTCGCGGCGGCGCTGGGGATGTACGCGCTGGTGGGTTTCGGCGTGAATTTCGGGTACGAAGTGTACTTCGATTCGACGCGCGGGGGAACGCCGGGGAAGCTGATGCTGGGCTTAAAAATCATTCGCGCGGACGGTTCGATGATGAGCGCCGGCCAGGCTGCCGGGCGCTTCTTCGCGTATCTGCTCAGCGGCTTCACGTTTTACATCGGGTTCATCATGGCGGGATTCGACGACCAGAAGCGCGCGCTGCACGATCGCATTTGCGACACGCGCGTGGTCTACGCGCGATAAATGACCACGCTTTGCTGCGGCGGGTGCTCCTGGCCGATTCCGGTGGAATCGTGGAATCGCGAGGAGGGGGTTCGCTGCCCGGTTTGCGGCGAAAAAATTGTGGCGCTGGTTTTTCCCGCAATCGCGCGCGCGCGCAGCGGAGCGCAGCCCGAAGGGCTGGTCAGCGAGACGGAAGCGAGCTGTTTTTATCACCCCGGAAGCCGGGCGGTGGTCCCGTGCGACGAATGCGGGCGGTTTCTGTGCAGCTTGTGCGAAATCGAGATCGATGGGCGGCGGCTGTGTCCCAAGTGTTTTGAAAACAGCCTCGCGTCGAACCGGCTGGAGGCCGCGGAAACACAGCGCACGATGTACGACACGATCGCGCTGGCGCTCGCGACGTTTCCGCTGCTGCTGTTCTGGCCCGCGATCATCGGCGCGCCAGCGGCGCTGTACACGGTTGTGCGGCGCTGGCGTGCGCCGTTGAGCATCCTGCCGCGGACGCGCATCCGGTTCTATCTGGCGGCGCTGTTTGCGGCGGCGGAGCTGGCCGGGGCCGGTTTTATACTCCGGGCGATCCTGCGGCTTCCGAGGGTGCAATGATGGCGCGTTGGTCCCGTGGCGAAAAATAAATCCATTTATCGCAAGCTGACGCCACGGCGGCGCGGAATCGGCGGGTTTTCGCAGCTGTGGCTCGCCTCCGATCATATTCTGCTGGTCCGTTCGAGCCGCTTTGTGGAGCAATACCGGCGCTTCGCGCTGGCCGATATTCAGGCGATCGTGGTGACTCCGCTCGCCGACCATACTCCCTGGCAGCTCGCCGCGCTGGGAGCGTCGATCGTTTGGACGCTCGTGTTCCTGGTGGTCGATTCGACGGCCGGAAAGATTTTTTTCGGCGCGACGGGCGCGATCGCGATCGGGTTTTCGATGGCCGATATTGCGCTGGGGCGGCGCTGCCGTTGCTATCTTCACACCGCGGTCACGCGCGAGCTGCTCACGCCGGTTTCGCGGCTACGAAGCGCGCGAGCGTTTCTCGAGCGCATCCGCCCGGCGATCGAAGCGGCGCAGGGGACGCTTTCGTTCGACCAGATCGCGGCGATCGCTCCGGCGGTGACTGCGACGCCGGCCGATGCGCCGCCCGAGGTTCCGCAAGCGCCGGGCTATCTTCCCGAGGCGCTGTTCGGACTGTTCTTGGTAAATGCGGTTTTCGTGCTGCTGATGCAGCGGTTCCCCAACGAATTGGACAACGTGCTGCCCACGACATTTTTCGGCGAATTTGTCATCCTGATATTTGCGCTGGCGCGGCGCGGCGTGCGCGATCCGCGGCGATTGGTTTACGCGCTGATGGTGATCGCGCTGCTGTTCATGAGCTGGGACGCGGTGGGGCTGGCGCGGAGCTTCACGCACTATATGGGTTCGGTGATGGAACAGAGCCGGAGGGGAAGGCCGGCACCGCCCAGCCTGACGGGCTGGGTGGCGTTCGAACACGCGCCAGCGGTGCTGGCGGCGGGATGGCGCATGGTCGCGGGCGTTGCGGGACTGGTGGCGGCGTGGTTCGAGCGTCCGGTGAAAACGGCATGACTCCGCTGGTCGAGCAGCGCTGCTTTCATCACGCTTCGAGAGAAGCGGTGGTTCGCTGCCCGGTGTGCCGCCGGTATTTTTGCCGCGAATGCGTCACCGAACACGATGGCCGCATGATTTGCGCCGAGTGCGGGACGGCGAAGACGGCCGAGCCGGCGCACGGGGCGTCGATGGCGGGATGGATGGTTACGGGCGCGGGCGGATTTCTGCTCGCGTGGCTGATTTTTTATTATCTCGGCCTGATTTTAGCCAGAATTCCGGCTGATTTTTTCGGAAACGTATGACGAATTCGCGCGGCGCGATCGATCTTCTGGAGGAAGCCACGGGGCTGTTGCTGGCGGCGCCGGCCTCCGCGATTGTGGTTTATCTCGGCGGCGCGATCCCGTTCCTGGTCGGACTTTTGTTTTTTCTGAGCGAGATGATGCACAGCCCGTTCGCGGCGCAACATCTGGTGACCGGCTCGCTCGGGCTGGCGGCGCTGTTCATCTGGAAAAATTTCTGCCAGGCGATCTTCGCCGCTCGATTGTTCCGCACGCTTTCGCCGGGACCCGCGCCGCAGGGAAGTTTTTTTCGCCTGATTTTCATGGAAGCTGCGCTGCAGCCGGTGAGCCTGCTGATTCCGCTTCCGTTTCCCTGGACGGTGGCTTTTTTTCGGAATGTTTCGCTGTTTGCGGCGCTCGGCGAGCGCGATCCGCTGCGCGTGGCCGGACGGCAATCGATTCTGTGGACGCGGCAGAACTGGGCGATTCTCGCGATTATCAGTCTCGCGGCGCTGGCGATTTTTCTGAATGTGCTGCTGGCGATTATTTTTTTGCCGCAGCTTGCGCGGAGTTTTCTGGGAATTGAAGGCGACCTGGTGCGGGCGGGAAATCATATTTTACATTCCGGCACGCTGGGCGCGGCGGCGGTGCTCACGTGGCTGGCGATCGATCCGGTTCTTGATGCGGTTTACGTGCTGCGCTGCTTCTACGGGCAATCGCTGACGACGGGCGAGGATCTGCGGGCGGCGCTGCGGCGGGCGGTGACGGTTGCCGTTTTTCTGCTCGCGGTTTTTCCCGCGGCGCGCGCGCAGACGAATTCGATCGATCCGGCGCGGCTGGACCGCTCGATCGACGAAGTAGTGCATCGCCGCGAGTTCACCTGGCGCACGCCGCAAATTGCGGCAGAACCGGAGGGGCGCTGGGTGGGGTGGGTGCGCGCGGCGGGCGACCTGGTGCATCGCGGGTGGGAGTATGTGAAGCGCGTGATCGCCGAATGGTTGCGCGAGACGCCCGAAAAAGAGAGCCCGGGGAAGGGGTCACCCGTGACGCGGCGGATGCTTGAGACCTTGATCGGGCTGGTGGTTGCGCTGATTGTAGGAGCGGCGGTCGCGTTCTATTTGCGCGGGCGCAAACGCTCGGTCGCGGCGAAAGCGGTGGGTGCGGCGACGCCGGAGGTGAATCTCGCCGACGAATCCACGACGGCAGACCAGTTGCCGGAGGCGGGCTGGTTGAAGCTCGCCGACGAATGCATCGCGAAGGGCGATCTTCGGCTGGCGATGCGCGCGCTGTATCTGGCGGGGCTGAACGTGTTGGGGGCGCGGGGCCTGATTTCGATTCGAAAATGGAAGAGCGGTCTCGATTACCGACGCGAGCTGGAGCGGCGCGCCCGGTCACAGCCGGAAATTTGTGCGCTATTCCAGGCAAATAACGCGACATTTGAGCAGATTTGGTACGGATTTCACATTGCGGACCGGGAAATCGTATCTCAATTCTCCTCCGATTTGTCGCGCATGAAAGCGAGCCTTTCATGAATCGCTGGGTGTGGATGGGGATCGCGCTGGCCGCGTTTCTCGCATGGGGGTTGGAGCAGGTCATAGTGGCGCCGCTTCAAAGCGGCGACATTTATCCGCCGTATTCGTCCTTGCGCAGCGACCCGCTGGGCGCACGCGCGCTGTATGACAGTCTGGGGCAAGTGATCGGGGTCGAGCGGTTATATAAGGACCGGCGCACGCTATCGGGTTCAGCGGACGCGATGCTGGTGTTGGGGGTGGATCCGGTGGCGTGGTCGGCGCTCGATGGCGAGACCATCGACGGGTACCGGAAGCTGGTGGAAAACGGAGGGCGGCTGATCATCGGTTTTTTGCCGGTGCGCACGCCGCTCAACGTGCCCCTCTCGCGGCCCGTCGAAGCGATGTGGGGAATCCGGTTTCGCTACCGCACGGGGCAGAATCAAGAGGATCAGGAAAGCGTCCCGCGCGAGACGGCGCTGTATTTCGAGCCAGGGCCGAACTGGCGGACGCATGGCGGATTCGTGGAGCGGCAGTTCGGCGCGGGGTGGATCGTTTTGATCGCGGACACGTTTCCGCTGAGCAATGAAGGATTGCGGGAGCGGCGCGACGCCACGCTGATTGCGAGCGTGGTCGGGCCGGCGCGGCGCGCGATCTTCGATGAGAATCACTTCGGAGTGGTCGAGACCGGCAGCGTGGTGAAGCTGATGCGCAAGTACCGACTGGAGGACGCGGTGGCGGTGCTGGCGATCGTGGCGGGACTGTTTTTGTGGCGCAGCGCCTCGAGCTTGTTGCCGGCGCGCGGGGCGGCGGCGGGCAATGCGATCGCCGGGCGCGATTCGCTTGCCGGGATGACCGCGCTGCTGTATCGCGGCGTGGCGGCGAAAGACCTGATGAGCGTGTGCTTTGCGGAATGGAGCAAAATGGAACGGAACGCGGCGAAGGCGGCGGCGGTGGAGGAAAAGATTCGGGGCAAGGATGCGGTTGCGGCGTATCGTGATGCGTGCCGCGCCGTTTCTTCAAAAAAGAGATGACCGACAGACTTCAAACATTGCACCGTACGCTCGAATGTGCGCGCGGGGAAGTTCGCAAGGTAATTTTGGGGCAGGACGAGGCGATCGATGCGGCGCTGATCGTGATTTTGACGCGGCAGCACGCGCTGATCGAAGGCGTGCCGGGGGTGGCGAAGACGCTTTTGGCGCGCACGCTCGCGCACGCGCTGGGATGCGATTTCGCGCGCATCCAGTTCACGCCGGACCTCATGCCCGCGGACATCACGGGCACGAACGTATTCAATTTCGAGCGCAACCAGTTCACGCTGGTGCGCGGGCCGGTGTTCACGGCGTTTCTGCTGG
>JASHWA010000257.1 GCA_030044325.1 Bryobacteraceae bacterium | reverse complement strand
GCGTGTATTTCATCGATAATCCGCTGGACGCGATTCACGACTGGGCGCACGCGGCGGCCGACGCGGGCCGGTGCGTGTACAAGCAGTCGCCACAAAAATTCTGGGACTATTTCGACTGGGTGTACGACGAGCAGCAGAATATCGGGATGGACAACCTGTCGAGCAAACTGCAACTGTTCGCGAGCACCAAGGGCGTGGACGGGGTGGCGCTGGGCCGCTGCGTGGAGACCAAATCGAGCGATGCCGACGTCGAGCGCGAGATGGCCATGGGCAAATCGCTGCAGATCACGGCGACGCCCACGCTGTTCATCAACGGGCGCAGGCTGGAGGGCGAGCTGCCGTGGCCGACGCTCGACACGCTGATCAAGCTGGAACTGGAGCACCAGGCGAAAGAAGCCGACGCGGGCGAAAAATGCTGCGAAGCGGGGCCGCAGAAAGTAATCAAGTAATGCGGGCCGGCGTGCGGACAGTAATCTTCTCCACTTTCAGGGAAACGAGGCCGTGCGTCGGCAAAAGTGCCGACGCGGCACGCAGGAGTGCGTGCGCCACGACTGCCGCGCTGGCTGTCTGTCTGTTCGCGGGCGGGCTTTACGCGGCGGACGTCAATCCGCAGGCGTTTCTGGACGATGTAAAGTATCTCGCATCGCCGGAGCTGAAGGGCCGCGCGACCGGGTCGCCGGAGCTCGAAAAAGCGGCGCAGTTCATCGCAGCGCAGATGCGTTCGGCGGGATTGAAGCCGGAGGAACTTCCCTTTCCTGTGACGATCGGCGCGCATCTGGGCCCGGGAAATCGTCTGGAAGCCGCGGGGTCCACGCTCGAACTCCATCGCGATTTCGTGCCGTTCAGTTTCTCATCGAGCGGGCATCTCGAGGCGGGCGTGGTCTTTGCGGGCTACGGCATCACCGACAAAGACAAGCACTACGACGACTACGCGGGCATCGACGTGACGGGAAAAATCGCTTTGATTTTCCGCCATGAACCGGATGAGCACGGGGATCTGTCGGGGAACGCGACTTTCGCCGAAAAAGCCGTCAACGCGAAGATGCACGGCGCCAAAGGCGTGATCCTGGTGAACGACGTTTTCGCGCACAACGGCGCGGACGAGCTTCCCAAATTTTCGGTGGCCGCGGGGCCCACGGATTCGGGCGTCTTTTTCGTGCAGGTGAAGGAGTCCATCGCCGAGGCGTGGGTCAAATCCGCGGGCGGGAGCCTCAAAGACAGTTTCGACGCGATCCACAAAGATCACGCGCCGCATTCTTTCGCGCTCGGGAACCTGAAAGTTTCGATGGACGCCGACATCGTGCGCGATTCGAAGATGGTGAACAATGTCGCGACCTACATTTCGGGCTCGACCGACGAATACGTGATTCTGGGGGCGCATTACGATCATCTGGGCCTCGGCGACGAGCACTCGCTTGCGCCGTCGCTGATCGGCCACATTCATCCGGGCGCGGACGACAACGCTTCGGGAACGGCGGGGGTGATCGAGCTGGCGAAATGGTTCGCGAAACAGCCGAAACAGAAGCGCGGGATTTTGTTTTTGGACTTCGCGGGCGAGGAGCTGGGGCTGCTCGGCAGCGAATGGTACGTGAATCACCCGATTCTGCCGCTCAAAAACGCCGTAGCGATGATCAACATGGACATGATCGGCCGGATTCGCGAAGGGAAGGTGTACCTGGGCGGGACGGGCACGGGGTCCACGTTCACGCAACTGCTGGAGCAGGTAAAAGCGCCGCCGTCGCTGCACCTCGAGGTTTCGGAAAAAACCGGGTACGGCGCGAGCGATCACACTTCGTTTACGACCCAGCAGGTGCCGGTGCTGTTCTTTTTCTCGGGACTGCATGCGGATTATCACAAGCCGAGCGACACGTGGGACAAGATCGACGCGCCGGACGCGGCGACGCTGCTCGACTACATCGGCGACGTGATGACGTATCTGGAAAATTCGGACACGCGGCCGGGATTCGTGCGCGTGGCGGAGCCGGCGGAGCCGACCGGCGGGGGAGGGTCGGGTTATGGACCGCTGTTCGGCAGCATTCCGGATTTCAACGAGCCGCCCCAGGGCGTGCGGTTCGCGGACGTGCGCGACGGAACGCCGGCGGCCAAAGCGGGACTCAAAGCGGGCGATATTCTGATCGAATTTGACGGAAAGGCGATCGGCAATTTGTATGACTTTACGTATGCCCTGCGCGCGCACAAGGCTGGGGATTTGGTACTAGTTAAGGTTCTTCGCGGGAATCAGACAATTGAGGCCAAAGTACTGCTCACCGAGCGCCGATAACTCTGGCATACTTGGTCAGAAAGTAATACGACCCACAATATGAGCACCGCGAAAACGCTGCCGCCTTTAATCCTGCATCCTTTTGCCGATTCGGCGGGACCGGACAAGCTGGTCGAAAGCTCGCGCGCGAGCCTGATGCTCCAGGGACTGCTGCCGGCGGGCGAGCGCACGCAGGAGGATCTCGACCGGGCGCTGGTCGACGGGCGGTTCTGTGAAATCCGGATGCTGTTTTACGTCGGCAAGGATCTGTTGCGCTGGATCGATCAGTGCCTGGAGCACATCGATCGGGATGCGGAGCTGAGGCGGGCGGGAATCAAGTACCAGAGCTTTGCAGCTTACCTGGTGAACAACACGCCTGCGCCGGTGCAGTCGAAGCTGCGCAAGTGGGGCGTGGCGGATTATCGCGCGATCTTTACCCGTGCGCTGGGGCTGAACGCGGTGCTCGCGGGCGCGCCGCGGCGCGACCTGTTCTCGGACGAATTCATCCGCAGCTACTATCGCTACGCGGACCAGATGTTCCACTGCCGGCAGAGCCAGGCGCAGTTCACCGATATCGCGGATTTCGGATTCGAGTTCGAGATTTACGCGTCGGGCGAATACTCGCGGATGCTGGAGCGGGAGTGGGAATCGCCGGCGGACGTGTCGCCGGGGCTGGATGCGGGGGAAGTGGAATAGCCCGGCATGCGCCGGCAGGAGTGCCGACGTGGCACGCAGGAGTGCGTGCGCCACGATTCCCGGACGGAGAATGCGCCGCTAGGCGACAGCGGTCTCGGTTGGTTCATTCGCCAGCCAGCGCAGAACCTGCGGGATGACGGCCTTTGCAGCGCGCTCGCCGGCTTCGATCAGCAGGTGGGCGCTGTCGAAGGCGTTCCAGCCGACGTCGCGCACCTCGGGGACGATCACCGCGTTCGAATGCCTGCGCCACTGGGCTTCCATGCGCGAGGTCATGATCTGGAAGCAGCGCGTGATCACGCTCAGCATGTTGCGCGGGTCGATGGTTTCGCTGGGCGACGGCAGGGCGACCGAGATCACGTGCGTGGCGCCCATGCGGCGCAGGGGCGCGGCGGGGACGTCCATCGCAATCATGCCGTCCACCAGGCAGTGATTCATATAGCGCACGGGCTCGAAGAATCCGGGATAGGAGCAGCTCGCGCGAATGGGCAGGACGACGTCGCCGCGCTCTTTGAAGACCGC
>JASHWA010000256.1 GCA_030044325.1 Bryobacteraceae bacterium | reverse complement strand
CAAAGCTACGCCGTAATCTTTCACGACGTGGAAAATTCGACCAACAAAACCACTGCCGACACGCTGCACTGGACTGCCTTCAATATCCCCGCGACTGCCAAAGGTCTGCCCGAAGGTCTCGGCGCCGGCGACCTTCCCGACGGAACCCGTAACGGTCCCGGCCTGCGCGCGCGCGGCGGCAATCCGGGCGGATACTTCGGACCGGGCGCGGGACCCGGGCCCTTTCATCACTACATCTTCGAGTTTTACGCCCTGGATACCAAGCTCGACCTCCCCGCCGCAACCACGCGCGACGATTTGCTGAAGGCCATGGATGGTCACGTCATCGGCAAAGCCGCCTGGACCGGCCGATTCCACGCGCCGCCGCAATAACCGCTTCCCACAATCTGCCGTCGCCGCTCTCGTATGCACTCACGCGCCTGCGAGCCGCGCCAGTAATGGCGCGGGTTTAGCCGGTTTCCACACAGGCTCTCACGGCCGATACAACGGCAGTTGCCATAGAACTTCCCGTGATTCGGTTGGTGCGAGTGCCGCTACGTTCGGCGCACGATTCTAACTCGACCGCCAATATTTGGCCCTGCCCTTAGACAGCCCCGGTGAAGCCGTTCGATCGCGCGGCTGTGAAGAGTTTGTCGCCGCTCAGTGCGCTCCTCTCGAACGGGAGAAAGCGCGATTCGGGCGTCAACATACCTGGCGCACTACGGCGCGGAGCACGTGAGCCAGGCGGAAATGCGGCCTGCCCGGTCGATGCGTCAACTATATTGGCGCCCGAATTTGCATATTCGGAGAGGCCTCTGTAGACTACCGTTGAAGCGGGCGCCGGCATGGATTCCGACCGTTGGTCACAGTGCAAGCAGATTTTCGAGTCCGCGCTCAATCTTCCGCGGGCCGAGCGCGATCGATTCGTG
The DNA here is from genome assembly GCA_030044325.1 of Bryobacteraceae bacterium. Lineage (GTDB taxonomy): Bacteria > Acidobacteriota > Terriglobia > Bryobacterales > Bryobacteraceae > Palsa-187. Next base: position 7,372 of record JASHWA010000256.1, on the reverse strand, counting down.
CGGGAAGCCTGCGGCCAGGATCATGAACTGCTCAACGAAACTCTGTCCCTGCTCGAATGGGCGGAACGGTCCGAGAACTTCCTTTCAAGCGCGGCTGTCGAATATGTAAGCCCGCTTCCTTCTTCCCTGCTTCAGGAGGGAGAACTCCTTGCCGGACGTTACCGGATAGCCAAGATCATTGGAAAAGGCGGGATGGGCGAGGTTTATCAGGCCGAGGACCTGGAGCTCCACGCCGGCGTCGCCATCAAGGTGGTGCTTCCCGAAATTGCCGAGCGGCCGGAGGTGATCGAGCGTTTCCGCCGCGAGGTTCACCTGGCGCGCAAGGTGACCCATCCCAATGTGTGCCGCATTTTCGATCTGGGCTATCACGTTGTGGGCCCGGGCAAGAAAATCACCTTTCTCACCATGGAGCTGTTGCCCGGCGAGTCGCTCGCGAGCCGTATCGCACGCGCCGGTCCGATGACGCCGGCAGAGGCTCTGCCGCTGGTGCGCCAGATGGCCGCCGCGCTCGCCGCTGCCCATCAGGCGGGCGTGGTCCATCGCGATTTCAAATCCGCCAACGTGATGCTGACGCCCGACGCCAAGATCACCGATTTCGGCATTGCCCGCTCCCTGAGCGCCGATGACGCCATCCTCAAGACCGTCACTTCCACGGGCGCCGTGTGCGGTACCCCCGCCTATATGGCTCCGGAACAACTCCAGGGACGGGAAGTCACGCCCGCCACCGACATCTATGCGCTTGGCCTGGTGATATTCGAAATGGTGACCGGCACGCTGCCGTTCACAGGCGATACTCCCTGGCTGGTGCTGTTCAAGCGGCTGCACGAGCGCCCCGTTTTCCCGCGCGAGCGGGCTCGCAAGCTCGGCTCACGCTGGGAAGCGGTCATCATGAAGTGTCTCGAGCGCGATCCCGCCGCGCGCTTCGCCGGCGCTACGGAAGTCGCCGATGCCCTGGCAGGCGACGCGCCCATCCCTCGGCGCCGCAAGTGGCCGATGCTCGTCGCCTCCCTGCTCGCGTTGCTGCTTGCAACGGCAGCCGGCGTTTACTACCTCCGCCAGGCTCCGCGAAACGAGCCGGCGCCCGCTCAAAACCTGGAATCCGGTTGGCGTGAGACGGCCTTTCCTGCCGATCTCCCCTTGTCTCGGACCAATGTCGCGGCCGCTTCGTTCGACCCCGTCGGCATTCTGTTTTTCGGCCCTTCCTTTCTGCGAACCTGGGAGCCCGGCGCCAACACGCTGACTTCCTCGCCGATCGCGTTTTCAGCCGCCGCGCGAGCCGATTGCTCGCCGGGATTGTGGCTGATTCACGACGATCAGCGGCGCCTCACCCGCTGGGATACCTCCAAACAGCAGCCCCTCGAGACGGTTGCGCTGCCCTGGCCGGTTCGATTCGCCGCCTGCCTCGATGAGCATGCCGCCCGCTGGGGCTTTCTCGCCGACGCACCCGGCAATTCCTCGCGCTGGATCGAGTTCGACGCGAAGAACAACCGCGTCCTGCACAGCACCGCGCTCGACCGCTGGTACACCGGCGCGGCGGTCGATCCGCGCAGGCGCTGGGTGGCGCTGCTCTACAAAGACGGCTTCAGCGTTCGCGATCTCGATCGGCTCGGCGAAATTTTCCACGACACCACGCGCGAAGCGCTCGTGTCGGCCCACTCCGCCTGGTCCGAATCCGGCCGGTATCTCGCGCTGGGATTCAAGCTGCTGGCGGTGTACGACGTGGCCCAGAAGAAATTGGTGCACAGCTACACGTCCACCGGCTGGATTCAGGATATCGGTTGGATCCATGACGACGGAATCAGCGTCATCGACGATCGCGGCCAGCTCTACTGGACCAGGAATTTCCGTCAGGATTGGCAACTCAAACACACCCCGCCCAGCGCCGGCGTGTATCAGGCGTTCTGGGTTCGAAGCAGCAATCGCTGGGTCGCGGTGAGTTCCACCGGACGAGGCGTGGTTTGGGAATACACCACGCCGTCGCTTGCTTTCGATCTGGCGGCCGCCCCGCTCGAAATCTGGTCGATCGCCGCCGACCCCAAGCTGCCCAGGATCGCGGTCTCCGGCAAGGATACGCTCATTCAGATCGTCGATCTGCCGGAGCGGAAGGTCTCGCGCAGGCTTCAGGGCCATACCGATGGCATCCCGTTCGTCCACTTCGAACCCGGCAATCGGCTCATTTCCGCGAGCGATGATAAAACCATCCGCTTATGGGACACGGTAAGCGGAAACGTCCTTGAAACGGCCACCGGACATACCAGCCTCATCAACCATTTCGCCGTCAGCCCCGGCGATCAGTGGCTGGTTTCGGTCAGCTCGGATGACAAAATCAAGCTCTGGCAGCTCCCCGATCTGAAATTTGTCGCGGACCTCGGGACCACCTCCAACGCAGGCGCGGCCGTGAGCTTTCTTGGAAATGACCAACGCCTCGCGATCTCCGATTGGCACGGCGCGATTTCCGAGTATCAGGGCACACCGCCCGATTGGAAGCGGACGCAGCAGGTGCAAATCGGCAAGAATGTCGTCTACATGCTGTGTCCCGGCGCGGACGCGTGGTGGGCCACGGTCCCGGAAGGGGATTCCGCCGGACTGTGGCGCATTCCGGCCGCCGACTTCTCGCACCCCGTGCACGTGCAGCGTGCCATCGCGACTTACTGCTCCTCTTCCGCCGATGGCCGTTTTACCGCGGTCATGTATCCGAACCATGTCGAGCTGCGATCCAACACCGATGGCGCCGTCGCGGCGTATTACGACTTCCCGGAAGCGGACGGAGACGCGGTCGCCGTGACCGGCACGCCTCCCATGGTGATCGCCGGATTTTCCTCCGGTCATTTATTGGCCTGGCCGTTGAAATTCTGAGGTATCGGCTACCCCCAAAAACGACTACGCGGGACTTTTTCGTTTTTTTCGAAAAAGCCCCGCGCATCGACTGGAGACTCGGTGAGATCGTCCCTGGCGAGCTCCCGAGATCGGTTGATTCGTTTACGGTTGATCTGTCACCGGAGCGGCGGCTGCCGGAGCAACTGGCGCGGCGCTGGCGGCGCAAGTGGGACTCACCGCGTCGCCGACGCTGACCGCCACGCTCATGTCCGGGTGAAGCTGGTCGAACAGGAAGTACCCGCCATCGACGTAGTCGACATATACGGGGTCGCTATACAGCCACACGGCCGGCCACGGATCGACGATGCCGAACCAGAATCCGCCGAACTGGAAGCTGGCCATGCCGCCGACCATGATCGGTTGCCCGATGCGGAACATATGGCCGCTCCCGAAGCCCGCGCGAAACTGCCCGGGGGGAATCGAGCGGCCGCCATGAAGCCCGCCGCCGCCGTTTCCTCCGTGCCCGCCGTAGGATGCGTTGCGTGCTCTCGCGCCGCCATTACCGTTTCCGCCATTTCCTCGACCCGTACCCCCCCGGTTCGCCTGAGCGCCGTTGCCATTTCCGGCTCGGCCGTTGCCCGCATTTCCGCGATTGGCCTGCGTGCCGTTACCAGCTCGGCCGTTGCCCGCGTTTCCACGATTGGCCTGCGCGCCGTTACCGGCTCGCCCATTGCCCGCATTCCCACGATTGGCCTGCGTGCCGCCGCGAGCGCCGTTGCCGCGTCCCGCGTTTCCGTAACCGGAATTATTGCCGCGAGCCATGCTTCCATTCGGTCGCGAAGTATTGGCGCGAGGCGCTCCATTGTTGCCTCGATAGCCGGAATTGTTTCCGCGAGCCATGCCTCCATTCGGTCGCGCGGTGTTGCCGCGAGGCGCGGCCGATCTCGACGTGTTGGGTCGCGACGCCGGCCGGGACGTGTTCGCCCGTGGAGCCGATCTCGACATGCCGCCCGCAGGACGCGAAGTGTTGCCGCGCGGGGCCGATCGGGCCGCGGGACGGGACGCGGCACGGTTGCTGAGGTCTCCATTGTGGATGTCGGCGAGGCTTGCGCTTGCGGGAATCGAGGGCATCGCCAGCGCGAAAACGAGAGCGAAAGTATTGATTTTCATGGTGTTTTCTCCTTTTTCTTGAGAGCCCTTTTTCGCTCTCATTCAGGAACGCGACACCGGCGCAAACCCGGGATCAAAAAAATTCGTCTATTTTTTGCGGCGCTGCGCCGGCCCGGTCTGCGGCACGGTCTCCTAATCGGACGGCGTTCCCCGCGCCTCGGCCGATGCGAGCTCCCGGTGAAGCCACGCGCGCGCCATGGCCCACTCGCGCTTCACAGTGGGAGACGAAATGCCCATCGCTTCCGCTGTTTCCTCCACCGATAATCCCCCGAAAAATCGCAGCTCGACGATTTTCGCCTGCCGCGGGTCGAGCTTTTCCAGGCGCGTCAGCGCCTCGTCAATCTCAATCAATTCCGAAGTGCGATCCGTGCTCAGCGCCAGCCCTTCATCGAGCGTCTCCCGCGCCAGTCCGCCGCCGCGCTTCTGTCGGCGCCGGCCCTTGGCGTAATCGAGCAGGATCCGCCGCATCAGCTGCGCCGCGACTCCGAAGAAATGCGCACGGTTCTGCCACGAAGTCTCGTGCTGATCCACCAGCTTGAGATACGCTTCGTGAACCAGCGCCGTAGCCTGCAACGTGTGGCCCGGGCGCTCGCGCCGCAGTTGTCCGCCCGCGATGCGCTTCAACTCCTGATATACCAGGGGCGTAAGCTCGTCCACCGCGCGCGCGTCTCCGCCGGACACTTGCTGGAGCAGCTGAGTGACTCTCGCCGGCGTCATGCGCGTATCACGGAGTATATCTCATGCCCCGCTCAACCCCCAAGCCCCAGCAGACCGGTTGGATCGTTCGGATTTAGCGCCCAAATACCATCCTCGGTCTCGCCCAGCAGAACGAAATCCAACCCGCATATTTTTTCTGTCTTGCCGCCGCCAGGGAACCAACGAATCCAGGCGTCGTGCGCCCGGACCAGCACGGATCCGCCACGTCCGGGAATCAAACCTCGAATGCTTCCGTAAACCGCTTTCGAATGCGGCCACGGGCAGACCGATCGCAAACCGGTTTCGAGATTGTACGCCTCCAGGTAGTTCCCGTAGCCTCCACTGATGAAGACGTGATGCGGATGCACAAAGAGTGAATTGACGTGCACCGGATCGGCAGCGAGGCCCCAAAGCGTGCGCGGCTCGCCCTCGATCTGCACGTCGCCCGGCTGCGCCCCCAGCTTCACCGCCCAGTCCACCAGGTAGCGAAAGCAACCGATCAGCAAGCGATGCTCGGCGCCTCGAACAGCTACGATGAGCGCGCTCTCCGGGCAATCGAGCAGCGCTCTATCACGTGTTCCGGTGAACATCGTTGTGCGGAAGCCGTGATCCGGCTGGTTCAGGTCGAAGGTCCTCGATTCACCATCGGAGAGCGGAAAGATCGCAGTGAAGTCGTCGCCATTGGCGCGCACCACGAACAGCAGGCTGCCCTCGGGCGTCAGGCACGCGGCCTCGCCGCCGTGATCCATGTGACTCAGCGACACCAGAGCCCGTCCTGTGGTGAGCGAAAGTACGTGGACATCGCCCCCGTGTTCGACCAGCAGGCGATCTCCGGCAAACTGGCGCAGCAAATAATCATCGTGGGAGCCAGGCGGCAGAAAATCGGGCAATGCGATGGCGGTGGATTGAAGCCGCGGACCGCCAGGGTCAAACTCAACGACGTACAACCTCCCCGACGTTCCCTCCAGAATCGTCCGGCGGCCGCTCAGCTCGTACAGCGGAACCACCGGGACCACGACGGGCTCGGGTAGCGGGACCATATGCCGTATCGATATATCCTACCTTGCCGCTTACGGCTCTTCGATCACGCCCGCGAACAGCAGCTCTCCGGTGTCGGAATCGCCGATCAGGACCACGAATGGCCGGTTAAATACCACCGTCCGGATGGGCGGCGGTGTCTCCCGATGCCCTCGCGCGGCGCCCGCGCGCGCATGGATCGCGGTCGCTGCCGCGGCCACGGTGCCGCCCTCGTCCACTTCGAGCCGCGTCTTGTGGATCACCTCGCCGATGAAGAATTGTCGCGATCCCATCGGGCCGAAATCCGCGGCCGGGAAACGGAATGCAACCATCATCCCCATGTGATCCAGGTACGAGTTCAGCTCGGAAGAATAGTCCAAAGTGAAGCGCGGAAGTTTCAGTTCCAGGTCGATCCCTTGGCTGTCTTTGGTCAGATGCGCCGGGTCGAGCGACGCCAAAACGTCATTCGGCGTTTTTCCGGGCCGCGGCAGCAACGCGTAAAAATAAATGCCGGAGTCGCCGTAATGGAGCATCGCGCCTTCAAAAGTGCTGCCGCTTCGATAGGCCCCGTACAGCCGCGGTTTGTACATCATCGAGACCGTCTTGATTCCGCCGCCGCGCTTGTGAAAGGGCGCATGTTCCGTTTCCGAAGGCTGGAACGGAGCCCCCCACTTGCCCGAAAAATAAACCGCGTTGGTCAACACTGTCCTGGACCGGGCGACGCCCTCCGGAGTAACCATGTCCCCGATCTTGCCATTGGTTTTCTCGCTGACCCAATGATTGATCTCGCCCGCCGCGGAGGGACTCTTGAAATCGAGCGAAGCGGCTTTAGCGCCAAAAACCGACGCGCAGCGCTTCACAAAATCGGGCGACAGCGTGAAACGCCGGTCGGCCCACAACGCGTTGGCGATGGTGAGCTTGACGTCCTCCTCCGAAGCGAGCTCGTTTTGCATTCGGCGCGTTGCCGAATCCACGGCAGCCTGGTCGCGCGTGCCGAGCTCCAGTGTTTTGAAAATCGCCGCTTGGGTTGCGCCGGCTGCTCCGTCCCCCACCATCTGCAGCACAAGAAACACGCTCAGCGGCGAGATGAACACGTTCTCGCGGTCTTTCCCCGCGGTCATCGAGCGCAGAAGATGGATGCCGAAACCTCGTTCGGCGGCCGAAATTTCTTCGCCTTTGCGTTTCGAAACGCGATCCGCTTCCCTGCCAGGCTGCGCGCCGGCCGCAAGCGCAGCGGCGGCGGAAAAGGCGCAGATTGCGGACGCGGCAATCCTCCTGCGCAATCGAGTGTGCATATGGTCCTCCACCAGATGTCGTCACCGGTTGGAGGCGCGAAAATGTCGCTGGGATTACCGCCGGAATCGCGGGGATGCCGCGGACGTGCGCCACGCTTGGCCGCACGCCTGGATCACCCTCCTTACCGAACCGGCCCCAGCGCCGCGCTCGCCGGCATCGTGAGGCGCCGGACGAGCGCGGCTTCCGCTCAGCAGCAGAACCGTTCCGATCGGCCGCGTCTTTCTACGCGCTCAGCCTGCGGAGCCCGAATCCAACCGCGATCGAAAGGATTCCAATCAGGCCGGTCAGCGGTAGATCGCTGGCCGTCTTCGGCAAGGTTTTCTGAACTGCCGGCTGCGGAGCAGGAGCGGGCGCGGGCGCTGGCGCCGGTGCGGGC
>JASHWA010000255.1 GCA_030044325.1 Bryobacteraceae bacterium | reverse complement strand
AACGCGTGGTTCACGCTGCTGACGGTGAATTCGAACCCGATTCATTTTGACGCGCATTACGCATCGCAGACCGAGTTCGGGCGGCCGCTGGTGAATTCGACGTTCACGCTGGCGCTGGTGACGGGGCTTTCGGTGAGCGATATTTCACAGAACGCGGTGAATCTCGGCTGGGATGAAGTTCGCATGCCCGCGCCGGTGTTTGAAGGCGACACCATTTACGCGCAGACGGAAATCCTGCGCACGCGCGAATCCAAGTCGCGCCCGAATATGGGACTGGTGGAGATCAAAACGTCGGGATTCAAACCGGACGGGACGATCGTGATCGAATTCCGGCGGACCATCCTGGTGTATAAACGCGGCCACGCGCCGGAGATGCCTGAGATTCAGCCGCGAACGAACGATAAACGCGAATAGCGAAACTTTTTCGGGCGTGCATCGTATTACGGGTATGCGACTGAAGTATGTGGTGCGGCGGCTGATGCAGGCGCCAGCGTTTACGCTGATCACGGCGGTGACGTTAGCGCTGGGGATTGGCGCGAACAGCGCGATTTTCAGCGTGATTGAGGGCGTGCTTCTGAAGCCGCTCGCGTATCCGCATCCCGAGGAGCTGATTGCATTGAATCACGCCGCTCCGGGAATCAATTTCCCCGATGCGGGCAGCGCTTCGTTTTTGTACTTCACGTATCGGGAAGAAGGGCGGAGCTTCGCGGATTCGGGCGTGTGGGCCGGCGACAGCGTGAGCGTCACCGGCGTCGCGGAGCCTGAACAGGTGGATGCGATCGGCGTAACGTCAGAAGTGCTGCCGGCTCTGGGGGTGGCGCCGGCGCTGGGGCGCTGGTTTTCGGCACAAGACGATGCGCCGGGCAGTCCCAAGACGATGGTGCTGATGAACGGATACTGGCGCGCGCGGTTCGGAGGCGACCGGAGCGTGATCGGGCGGCGAGTGATGGTGGACGGCGACGCGGTGGAAGTGATCGGCGTCATGCCGGAAGGCTTCCGTTTTCTTTCCGAGCATCCGTCTCTGATTGTGCCGCTGCAATTCGACCGGAACAAAACATTTCTGGGAAATTTCAGCTATCAGGGAATCGCGCGATTGAAACCCGGCGTAACGATCGCGCAGGCGAGCGCGGATGTGGCGCGAATGATCCCGCTCGCGCTGGATAAATTTCCGGCGTTTCCGGGCTACGACAAGCAAATGTTCGTCAAGGCGCGGCTGGGGCCGAACCTAAAACCGCTGCGCGAGAGCGTGGTGGGCAACGTCGGCAAGGTGTTATGGGTGCTGATGGGGACGCTCGGGCTGGTGCTGCTGATTGCGTGCGCGAACGTGGCGAACCTGCTGCTGGTGCGCGCCGAAGGACGCGAGCAGGAGCTGGCGATTCGCGCGGCGCTGGGCGCGGGATGGGCGCAGATCGCGCGGGAGCTGCTGGCGGAAAGCGTCGCGCTGGGAATCCTGGGCGGCGCGATCGGTCTGGGGCTGGCATATGCGGCGCTGCGCCCGCTGGTGTCGATGGCGCAGGTGCCGCGTCTCGACGAGATTTCGATCGATGTTCCGGTGCTGCTGTTCACGCTGGCGGTTTCGCTGATCGCGGGATTGATTTTCGGCATGATTCCGGTGATGAAGTACGCGGGGCGGCAGGTGGCGGGAGCGCTGCGCGGAGGCGGGCGGACGCTGAGCGCGAGCCGCGAGCGGCATCGCGCGCGCAATACTCTGGCGATGGTGCAGATCGCGCTGGCGCTGGTGCTACTGATCGGCTCGGGGCTGCTGATACGAACCTTTCAGGCGATGAGGCACGTCGATCCGGGATTCACGCGGCCCAAGGAAGTGCAGACTTTCCGCATCTCGATTCCGGAGACGCAGGTGCAGGATGCCGGCGCGGCGATCCACATGGAACAGGACATCCTGGACCGGATTTCGCAGATACCGGGGGTCGCTTCGGCGGGGATTTCGACGATGCTGCCGATGGACGGCGGCGGATGGCGCGACGCGATCTGGGCGGAAGACCGGCCGCTGCCGCAAGGGCAGATTCCACCCATCCGGCGCTTCAAGTTTGTTTCACCGGGATTCATCGAGACCATGGGAAACCGGCTGGTGACCGGGCGCGACTTCACCTGGACCGACGCCTACCAGCGGCGTCCGGTGGCGATGGTGTCGGAAAACATGGCGCGCGAGCTGTGGGGCGATGCGCGCAACGCGATCGGCAAGCGCATCCGGGAGAGCTTGAAGACGCCGTGGCGCGAGGTGGTGGGGGTGGTCAGCGATGAGCGGGAGGACGGCGTCGACCAGAAAGCGCCGGAAATCGCCTTTTGGCCGCTGCTGACGGAGGATTTCGAGGGCGCTCATGAGTCGGTGCGTCGCGCGGTGACGTATGCGGTGCGAAGCCCGCGGACCGGAACTCGCGGGTTCGTCGCAGAGATCCAGAAGGCGGTGTGGTCGGCGAATGCGAATGTGCCGGTCGCCGAGGTGCGCACGCTTCAGGACCTCTACGAAAAATCGATGGCGCGGACGTCATTCACGCTGGTCATGCTGGCGATCGCGGGCGGGATGGCGCTGCTGATCGGCCTGGTGGGAATTTACGGCGTGATCTCGTATTCGGTTTCGCAGCGCAGGCGCGAGATCGGAATTCGCATGGCGCTGGGGGCGGCGTCGCATGAAGTCACGGGGATGTTTGTGAGGCAGGCGCTGACGCTCGCCATCATCGGAGCCGCGTGCGGATTGATCGCGGCGGCGGGGATGACGCGGCTGCTCTCGTCGCTGTTGTTCGGGGTGAGTGCGATGGACCCGGCGACGTTCATCGCGATCGCCGCCGGGTTGATCGTGGCGGCATTGGCCGCGAGTTATTTTCCCGCGCTGCGGGCGACCAAAGTGGATCCGGTCGAGGCGCTGCGGGCGGAATGAGATGCGGTTTGGCCCGAATGAGCGTGAATCGGCTGTAGAGGTTCGTGGTTCTTCGGCGGGTGTGGTG
>JASHWA010000022.1 GCA_030044325.1 Bryobacteraceae bacterium | reverse complement strand
CCTAATCATTTCCATTCCGCCTTCCGAGTGATACAGTATGTAACAAGGAGGCCGCGATGGTTTGCAGTCTTCTCTTCGTAACGGTATTCGCTTTTCAAACGCCGACCGCGCAAACGGCCAACGGACTTCGCCCGTCCACGCGAACCGCGCCGTCCGATCCGGCCAAGCCGCTGAGCCCGGAGATGCGGGGCGATATCTTCGTCGCCCGCAAAATGTATCGCGACGCGATCGACGCCTACGGGGAAGGTCCCAAGAATTCGCCGGTGATCGCCAACAAGATCGGCATCGCTTATCACCAGCTTCTGGAGCTCGACGTAGCCAAGAAATGGTATGAGCGCGCCATCAAGCTGGATCCCAAGTACGCTGAAGCGATCAACAACCTCGGCACGGTGTATTACGCGCACAAATCCTATCGCCGCGCGATCGGCCAGTATCGCAAGGCGCTGCGCCTGACGCCGGAGGCCGCTTCGATCCTCAGCAACCTGGGCACGGCGTACTTCGCGCGCAAGGATTACAAGGAAGCCTTCGCGATGTACCAGAAGGCGCTGCAAATCGACCCCGATGTTTTCGAGCGTCACAGCAGCTACGGCGTGCTGCTGCAGGAGCGCACCGTCGAGGAGCGCGCCAAGTTTCATTACTACATGGCGAAGACCTATGCCAAGGCCGGCATGACCGATCTGGCGCTTCAATACATCCGCAAATCGCTGGAAGAAGGCTTCAAGGAGCGTCAGAAATACTTCACCGATCCCGAATTCGCCGGACTGCAATCTAACGGCGAGTTCAAACAACTGATGGCGACGGAGCAGAAAGTCCTCTGAAGAATTTTGCCGTCGGGGCGCGCGCCGTTCTGCTCATAACCGTTTTCGCCGCGTCGTGCGCGCGCGCTCCTCAACCTGCGGTGACGCGACTGGCCATCCTGCCATTTGAAAACCTGACGGCGGACCCGGGCCTGGACTGGCTCTCCACCGCCGCGCCAAACATTCTCGCCGAACAGATCGTCGGCTCACGCCATCTGGTTCCCCTTCGCGCGGGAGATGTCAGCGAAGCTTATCTCGCCTCCGCCACGCGATTGGTGCACGGCTACATCACACGCCTGCACGGCGCCGTGCGCTTCGAGATCGAAGTGGAAGACGCTTCGCGCCATAAAATGGTGGCCCAAGACACGCTTACCGGAGGCGTGCTCGAAGCGATGAATCAGTTCGCGCACCAGATCGATCCCGCGGCGCAGCCTTTTTCGACCTCCAACGCCGATGCCGTCGCCGCGTGGGCGCAAGGCGACCATGGGCGCGCGGTCAAGCTCGATCCCGATTTCGGCGCGGCGTGGATCGCATGGACTGAATCGACCGCGCAAAAAGGAACCGCGGCCGAGGCCATCGACATTGCATCGCGCGGCCTGGCGCGCACCACTCTGCGCTCGCCTATCGATCGCGCGCGCCTGGAAGTCTTATCCGCTACACTGCGCAAGGACGAACCCGCGCGCGAAAAAGCGCTGGCCGAACTTCAGCGCCTGGATCCTGCCGACACCGCGCTCACCGTCAGGCTGGCCGAAGCCGAAACGCAAGTCCGGAATTTTTCCGCCGCGGCCGATCTTTACCGCCAAATTCTCGCGCAGGAGCCCGACAATGCTTCGGTAATGCTCGCGCTCGGTTACGCCCAGGCCTACGCCGGCGACGTCGATTCCGCGCGACACACATTTGAAGATTACGGGAAAAGTCAGGGCCAAAAGACCAATTCGCTGGACTCATTGGGTGAAATGTACTTCATGAACGGGCGTTTCGCCGACGCCGAGAAATATTTTCTTCAGGCGCACGACTCGAATCCCGCGTTCTTTGGCGGCGTGGACCTGATGAAGGCCGCCTACGCGCGCTGGCTGGCGGGCGATCTCAAAGGTGGAGACGCGATCTTCGCCCGCTATCTCGAATTCCGCCGCGCCGCGCACGACCCGCTGCTCGCCTGGCGCGAGGCAAGCTGGGATTTTTCCACCGGCCGCCGCGATCTCGCCTTGAAAGCTCTGGCCGAGGCTCCGCGTCCGCTCGCCGAACGCCAGGCCGCCGCGTGGAACGCAACTCCCTCCAGCGATCTCGACACGCTCAAAGCGGCCTACGATCGCAGCGCACCCTCCGCGGACGGCCTGGTCCGCACGCTTTACGCCGGCGCCCTCCTGCGCGCGGGAGAAAGAGCACAGGCGAAAAAACTGATCGCGCGCTGGCCGCTACCCTCCGACTCCAGCCCGGACGCGCTGCTCGATTCCACCGTTTTTCCCAGGTTCCTGGAACTTTGCAAAGCCCTCCAGCCGGTTCGGAATTAAAACGCGATATTCACGATCCGGTCGGTTCCCGGCTCCGCGCGCAGCATCAGGTGCAGATCGTTGTTCGCATCGTCATGCCACCACGCGCCGGGGCGCAGCGCCTCGCGCGCGTCCACGCGCTGGTATGCGCCGGACTCCTCCGCGACCTCCCGCGGACTCCGGGTGTGATGCAAAACCCATTCGTAGGTCCGGCGCCGCTTCGATTCCACTTCGAGGCGCAGAAAATCGTCCGCCGGCGCGGCGTGAAATTGGGAATTATCCTCTAAATCCGGCTCCCACAAGAAGAATTCCGCGGCCAACGACGGGAAATAGTGCAATTCCATCCGATTATTTTCAGCCAGCGGTACAATCCATCCGTTTCTCACGAACATCGGCACACGCCCGGCCGGCGCGTCCACCTCAATCGATTGACTCCCGCGATACTCCTGGTTGGTGTGAAAATCCGTCCAGATCCCGCGCGGCAAATCCAGCTTTCTCCGCCCGCTCCCATCGAGCACCGGCGCGAGCAGCACTTCATCGCCGAGCATAAACACATCCGCCTGCCGGTCCGAATTCTTATCGCGCCAGAACTGCATCGGAAGCGGCCGGATCAGCGGATAGCCGCGGTCAAACGCCTCGCGCAAGTACGTCACCAGATAGGGAGTCCACTCCGCGCGCACCGCGGTGTCCACTCCGGCCTCGCCCGCGCTGCTGTATATAATCGGGAAAAGTGTGTTCAAATCGCGGGCGCGCGCCTTCACTTCCTCCGGCGCGGCATCGAACGACGCCACATCGAGCGCGGGATAAATCACGGCTGAAAGGCTCCATTGATTCAGTCTGCGCACCAGCTCGGCCAGCGCATCCCACGAACTCACCGGGGGTTTCGGCAGCGGAGTGGCCTCCTTCGGCACGCGGTCCGGCGTTAGCAAGTCGAGCGCCGTTCCTTTCACTTCACGCTGCCCGATGACCAGCGCATGCTGCTCCAGAATCTCCTTGGGAGCCGGACCATAATAAAAAAAGAATTCGATCGAATTCGCTCCGCGTCCGGTAATCACTCCGCTATTCATATCGAAATTGCACCGCTCAGGCGTCCGGAAATACATTCCATAGCCCGCGTTTGTGAAAAACAATCCGCGGTCCCGCTCCAGTTTTTCCCCGCGAATATTCAGCCGGCCCTGAGTTCCGCCCATCAACCCGAACACATGCTCGTCGGGAGCCATCACGAACCGCACTTCCACAACGTCCGATTGTTTTCGAGTATCGATGGAGGTGACGGCGCCCGCGTCCGCCGCGATATTGACCTTCACGTCTCCGCGATCGACCGTCACTGTCAGATAGCGGGAACGCATCGTAAGCGTCGATCCGGCATCTTCGAATTGCGGGGAAACCCTTGCGTGCGCGATTCGCGAAAGGTCCATCGCCGCGCCCCACCACCGCGCCACGCGAAAGGCCGTGGGCGAAATCCATTCGATCAGCGCATCGCCGTCGTCCAGCTTCAATTGAAGCTTGCCGTCGCCCCAGTCGCGCGACACCACGCCGCCCTGGGCCGCGCCGAGCGCCACAATCGCGCTACAGAATAACGATTTTCTCCTGTTTTTCACCAGTAACCCGCGCGCCATTTTCATCCACGAACATATCCACTTCAGACCGCACACCGAATTCCGGCAAATACACTCCGGGTTCTATCGAAAAACACGTCCACGGTATGACTTTCCGCTCGTCATGCGTCTCTAAATTGTCCATATTGGCGCCGGTTCCGTGAATATCCGTGCCGATCGAATGTCCCAGGCGATGAAAGAAATACTCCCCGAGGCCCTGCTCCCGAATATACGACCGCGCCGCGTCGTCCACCTCAAATCCGCGCAGCTCCTGCTTCGCACTCGCGGCCTGCTCCACCTTTCGAATCGCCCGGTCGCGAGCCTCCCTCACCACCGCGAACACTCGCTCCATCGCAGCCGGAACACGCTCGCCGCAAAACGCCATCCAGGTGATGTCATAATAAACGCTGTCCGGCTGTTCGAGTTTGCCCCACATGTCGATCAACACCAGATCGCCACGGCGAATCTCGGAACACGTCTCCTGGGATGGATCGTAATGCGGATTGGACGCGTTCGCATTCACGGCGACATCGGGACCGTGGTCGATGAAAATCCCATCGTCCTTATAGCGATCCAGAATGAACCGTTTGATGTCCCATTCGGTCACGCGCTCGCCCGCCCGGTGCTTAGACCCGATGCGCTCGAAGGCCTGGCGCCTCACCGCGTCGATTCGCCGCGCCGCCTCGCAATGACTTGCGAGCTGCGCCTGAGTCCAGCGCGCCTCAAAGTACTGGACCAGGTTGGCCGAACTCACCACTTCCAATCCCAGCCCGCGAATCAGCTCCAGCGTTCCCGCATCCACCATCGAGACGTAGGGGACCGCGCATTCCGGCGAATACTGCATCGCGACCCTCTTCGCGCCGCGCGTCAGCTCGCCGAGCCGCTCGACCATTTCGCCCCACGCGGCATACACATTGCGCCGCCCGGGCAATTCGTCGAGCGTGTGCGCCTCGATTTTGTGCTCCAGTTTACGCGGCTCGCCCTCGGCCGGAATGAAGTAATACCAACGCCGCGACAGCATCGAGCCGGGCGTGAACCGTAACACGCGATAGGCCAGCGGATCGCGCCGGTGATGGTCGAAAAACAGCCATCCATCCAGCTTTTCATCCCGAATCGCTGCCTGAATTTCGGCGATATTCATGTGTTTTTCTCGAAAAATGGCTTGACTTTGGATAATTCCGGCGCGGGCGTGAGCAAGCTGACGAAAATCAACGCCGCGACCGATGCCGCGAGCGCGGGATAAACGCCCAGGTCGCTGTTCAGCCCCAGCATATTCCACACCACCGTGACCGCCGCGCCCAGCGCGATCGAAAGCACGGCGCCTGCTGTCGTCGTCCTTTTCCAGAAGAACACGGCCATCACCGCCGGCGTGACCGCGGCGCCGTAAACCGTGTAGGCATACAGGGCCGCATTCAAAATCGATTGAAATCGCGTCGCTTGTAAAAGGGCGAAGATCCCCAACGCGACCACGATCAGCCGCGAGACGATCAAACTCTGCCGCTCGCTTGCGTTTCGATTGATAAACCGCTCATACACATCATGCACCAGGTTCGTGGCCGGAGAAAATAAATAATTATTTGCCGTCGAGATGACTTTCGCGAAAATGCCGCCCATTAAGATCGCGCCGATCAGCGTCGGCAAGCCCTCGCGCGCCGTCAGCGGAATAATCTCGCGTGGAGCGTTGGTCTTGAACATCGCGCTCCCGATCACCGCCACCATCACCAAGAGCGTTTCGAGAACCACGGTACCGATGATCCAGCCGCCCACCGCGATGCGCGCGTCTCTTTCCGATCGCGCCGAAAAAAACTTCTGATACATTCCCTGATTTCCGATCAGCAGCAGCATGGTCGGAAGCAGCGTTCCCGCCGCTTGCGCGAATCCTCCCGTTCCCAGCACGGTGAAATGGCTGGCCGGCAGCGCGCTGCGAACTCCGCTCCATCCGCCCGCGCGGTCGAGCAGCAGCGGCACCGCGATCATTACGATCGCCGTCACCAACCCGCCGATCACTACGTCCAAATACGCGATCGACGCCATCCCCGCCCCCGCCGTAAACGCGATCACGAACGCCGCGACGATATACATCCCGGTGGTTTGATCGAGCCTCGAAAAAATCAGGTGCAGAACGTCGCCGCCGGCCTTGAATTGATAGCTGGTAATGACCGTGTAGGAAATGACGATGGCGATGGTCGCCATGACGCGCGCCGCCGCGTTGTATCGCGTTTCGAGAAGATCCGGCACGGTGAACTGCGCGAACCTGCGCGCGCGCCCCGCGATCGCGGCGATCACCACGAGCCCGCACCAACCGCCGCCGGCGAGCCACAGCGCCGTGAATCCTTCGTTGTACGCCTTCTCCGCGCCTGCGAACAGACTTCCGGCGCCGATCCACGAGCTCAGCAGCGTAAACACCAGCACAGGCCAGGGCAGCTTTCTTCCGGCCACCAGAAAATCGTCGCGCGTCCGCACGGTGAATATTTTTACGAGCGTCACCGCGCACAGCGTCGCCACCACCAGAACCAGCACCAGCCCGTAAACGAATCCGGAGTTCATGCGATCCGCCGCCAGCTCACCTTGGTTTTGAAATTCGCGAATCCCGCGACATCCCGCGCATCCACCACCGAAAACGCAATCACGTCGTCCAGCCAGTCCTGGCTGTAGCCTTCGCGATACTGCGTCGCCACGGTCAGTGTATAGTCTTGCCGCGTCAAAAGGCAATCGAAGGTGAACTCCACCTCGAACGTTTCGCCAGCCGCGACGCGCCCGAAATCCACGCCTTCGATGCGCGTATTGGTCCCGTACACGTCGATGCCCAGCCGGTTCCGAATCAGGACGCCCACCACGGGTTCATCCAATTCGCGCACGGCGCAGGCGCGCACCCGGACGGTCACCGTTTCTCCCGGTTGCAGATTCCGCACGGCCGAGCCCCTCGCGTCCGTCAACTCGACGCTCTCAATCGTGCTCGCGCCGTCGCCGTGCCGGAACGTGCCCCCCACGCTCGAAGCCTCGCGCTTGGGCTGATCGCGCTCGAGCACCATGCCCACGTATCGATTGACTACTTCCTTGGGCGATCCGATCGCGGCCACGCGCCCGTCCACCATCAGAGCCGCACGATCCGACAAGCGCTTCACCAGGCCCAGATCGTGCGAAACAAACAAAACCGTGACGCCGCGTTTTTTTAATTCCTCGAACTTTTTCACGCAGCGGTTCGCGAAAATCGCATCGCCCACCGCCAGCGCCTCGTCCACGATCAGAATTTCGGGATCCACGTGAATCGCGGTCGAAAAGGCCAGCCGCACGTACATTCCGCTCGAGTATTCCTTCACCGGCCGGTCAATGAACGCGCCGATCTCGGCGAATTTTTCGATTTCGGGAAACACGCGCTCCATCTCGCGCCGCGCGATTCCCAGAATTTCGCCGTTCAGGAAGACGTTTTCGCGCCCGGTGAACTCCGGATTGAACCCGGCGCCCAATTCGAGCAGCGCCGCGATGCGCCCCCGGGTGATCACCCGCCCGCGCGTCGGCTCCAGAATTCCGCTCACGATTTGAAGCAGGGTGCTTTTCCCGCTGCCGTTCGCGCCGATGATGCTCAACACCTCGCCGCGCGCGACGCTGAACGTCACCTCGCGCAGCGCCCAGAATTCCGTCGGCCTGTGATGGGTATTAAAAGGAAGGATTTCCAGCAGCCGGTCCACCGGCCGCCGGTACAAACGATACACCTTCGAAACGTTCTGGACGTGGAGCAAACATCAGTGTATCAGGGGCCCATCCGCAAGCTTCTTCGCAGCCCCGGATTGAACGGCAGCCCATACCCGATCAAACAAAATTGATCCAACGCCCACAACACCACACTTTCAAAATGCATCCCCGCCGCGCTCTGCGCTTCTTTCAGCCACGGCGACGCGGGATCGCTCACGCCCGTCAGTTGCGCTCTTTGCGCGGCCGAAAACCCGAGCGCTGTCCCGAACTCCAGAGTCTGCTCGATCTCATTGAAATCGCGCCCCAGCGTGAATCCGAAATCTTCGGTCTTCAGCACCGCCAGCGCCGAAGGCGTCCACGCCGGCTGCGGATAATTGACTGTCTGGTTGAACGGCGTATCGTTCGTATCGGTTGGATACAGCACCTCAAACCGGCACGACGCCTGCGTAGAGTGCACAAAAGTCGTGATCGAATTTGTGAAATTGCCGATCACATTCGGCAAAAACGCCATTTCGTCCGGATAATCCGCAGGATTTTCCGTATTTGTCGTAAAGACGGTCATGTCGCGGCCATATTCAGCGAAGAACTGGCTCTGCGTCCAGGCGTCGTAAAACGGCATCCCCGCAAAGGCCACTCCCGCGCCGTTATTCGGGAAATACCACCACTGCACTTCGCCGAATTGCAAAAAGGGAGTCAGCCCCGCCGACGCCTGAAGTCCGGCCAGCAGCGCGTAGCACTGCTGCCAGAACGCCAGACTCGTGGGCGAAAAATTCGTCTGCAACGAGGGCGTCGGAAGCAGAATCGGATTCCCGTCCGGGTCACGTTGCGCGATCCCCGCCGCAACCGACGGATCTCCGTTTCCCAACTCCATGCTGAAAGACGCCGTCGATTCGATCCCGTATCCGTTGAGCGCCGCGAAAAAACTCGAATGCCAATCCCGCGCTGCGCGATTCACCGGCGGCGACGCGCCCAAATCCGTCAGCCAGGTCCCATCCACGCCGCCTGAAAGCGTCGACCCCGAAGCCGTC
>JASHWA010000254.1 GCA_030044325.1 Bryobacteraceae bacterium | reverse complement strand
TCACGATCGACGCGATGAGGAACAGAATCACGCTGAATCGGCCGGTGCTTCCCGCCTTCCTGCCGCACGTTCAGATTTGCGGCTTGAACGCAGGCGATGGGTCAGTAGACTTGCGCTTGTTCCAGTCCGGCGAAGGTGTGGCCGTGGCGGTGGAACGGCGCAGCGGCGACATCGACGTCGTCGTCTTGCATTAACGGCCGTCACGAGTTGCCTTGAGCTTCTCGACATGACTGCGCGCATGGTGGAGCGTGGAAGTCGGAATGCTGTCTCCGCGTCGAGGGCATTAAAGCAATGGTGAGACGTGTCATCACAGTGGCGGCGGGCTGTTTTCTGGTCGCCAAATCCTTGACCCGCGTCACAACGCGCAGCGTGTTCGTAGGTCTGTTCGGTCTCGAGTTGATTTTCATTGGAGTCGCGCCGCATGATTGCAAATCGCGTTCGCGCCATCTTCGTGTCCGGCGGGCCTCACGTTACGTCAATAGAAGTGAGAAGCTCTTCTGATACGACGCGAAGTTTCTCCACACTTGAAACAACCCCTGTCCGGAACGGTCCAAGGGTCGGAAAGTCGTTAAGAGCTCGGCAACTCCCACTTTTGCTGCTACCCAGTCAACCGCTTTCACGGCGGCTGACTGGGTTTTTTTGGCAAGCCCGCTCCCCGCCGGTTACAATGACATAAGGGGCGTGTCGACGCGGTTGTCACTGTGATAGAGCGTTCCACTCTCTCGATCGCGATCATGCTGCTCAGCGCCATCGCGATTGACGCGCATCATTCCTTCACCGCCGAATTCGATATGCAAAAACCCGTGCGCCTCAAGGGAATCCTGACGCGGCTCGATTTCTCCAATCCGCACGCGCACTTCTTTCTCGATGTTCGCGATCCCGGCGGCCGCGTGACTCAATGGGTCATCGAAGCCGCCAGTCCCAACGGGCTTTTGCGCCGCGGATTCACCAAACAAACCGTCGCCGAAGGAACCGAAGTGATTATCGACGCCTACCAGTCGCGAACCAGCCCGCACAAGGCCTCCGCGCGGGACATCATTCTACCCGGCGGAAACATATTTTTACTCGGCACGTTCAGCGAACATTCAAAATAGGGCGCTTATCGGGACAATAATGACCGAAAGATAGTTACCATGCACCTGCGGCGCGGTAAAATAATCCCTTACCGAAAGGATCGAACAAACATAACAATGACCGAAGGAAAGTTCTCACCCGGATTGATTTTGGCCCTCCCCGCGGCTCTCTGGATTTGCGCCGGCTCTGCTGCCGCGCAAGCCGTGGGCTCTCAAAAAATGTTATCGGACCAGGTCTTCAAGAACGTCCAGGTCTTGAAAGGCATCCCCGTGGACGATTTTATGGGCACCATGGGGGTCATGTCGGCCGCTCTCGGCTACGACTGCTCGGAATGCCACACCAACGCGGGTACCGACAAGGTCGACTGGGCCGCCGATACGCAGAAAAAGGTGACGGCGCGGCGCATGGTCGTCATGATGCAGAACATCAACAAGGAGAACTTCTCCGGCCGCCAGATGGTCACCTGCTGGAGCTGCCATCACGGCCGCGACCGTCCATCCACCACCCCGACCATGGAAGCGGTCTACGGTCCAGCCAACATGGAAACCGACGACGCCCTCACGCAGATGCCCGGCCAGCCGCAAGCGCAGGTGATCGTCGATAAATACCTCAATGCGCTCGGCGGCGCCGAAAGGCTTGCGGCGATCAAAAGCTACGTCGGAAAGGGCACCAGCGTCGGCTTCGGCGGCTTCGGCGGCGGCGGACAGGTTCAGATCTACGCCAAGTTCCCGGATGAGCGCGCGACCTACATCGAATTCGCCGAGTCTACCGGACGAGGCGACAGCATCCGCACCACGAACGGCAAGACGGCCTGGATCATGACGCCTCTGACCATCCTCGGCCGGTATGAATTGACCGGCGGCGAGCTCGATGGCGCCAGACTCGACGCGCAGCTCAGTTTCCCCGCGCAGATGACCAAGGTTCTGAACAACCTTCGCGTGAGCCTTCCCACCACCATCAGCGATCTTCCCGGTCCCGAAAGCCAGACCGAGCAGCAGGCCGCTGGCGTCGGCATCGGAAAGGACCGGCTGGTGAACGTGGTGCAGGGCAGTGGAACCAATGGCGTCCTGGCCACCATGTTTTTCGATCAGGAGACCGGTCTTCTGATGCGCGTGGTGCGCCTGGAAAGAAGCCCCATCGGCCGCGTCCCCACCAGCGTCGATTACTCCGATTATCGCGACGTAAAGGGCGTAAAATTCCCGTTCCGCATCACCTTCGCCTGGCTCGACGGCCGCGACGCGATCCAGTTGAGCGAAATTCAAACCAACGTTTCGATCGACGAATCGAAGTTCGGGCGTCCGGTTTCATCCAAGGAAAAGTAACCAAAACCGCGCAATAATGAACGGTGCGGAAGTTTTTGGATGCGCTGCATCGCCACCCCCGGCGGGCCTGGACCGGGTTGCTGCTCTATGCCGCCGCAGTCACTTTCCCGCATGAACAGGTTCAGTTAATCGTCGGACGCGTTGCCGACCTGCTCACACGTCCGGGATTGTATCGATTGTCGGCGGCAGTCGCGCTGGCGCTCGGTGCGGTGGTGACGGCGATTTTATTGCGCAGCCTGCGCGCGCATCCCGCCCGGCGAAAAATCGCGGCGTTCTGGGTGGTAACCCTCGGCCTGCTGTGGTTGACCTGGCGCGTCTTCATCGCCAACAACACGGAGCTGGTGCATTACCCGCAGTATTTTCCGGAAGGCGTGGCGCTCGCAGCGATCACGCTCTCGCCCACCGAATCGCTCGCCTGGATCGCGCTCGCCGGCGGCCTCGACGAAGCCTATCAATACTGGGTTCTCTATCCGCGTCGGGTCACCGCGCTCGATTTCAACGACATTTATATGGATGTCGTCGGAGGAGCGGCCGGGATCGTCTTCGCGGGCGCATTTCTGAATAAGCGGAAGCGCGCGACGCAGCGGCCGGGAATGATCGCGCTCGCCTCCGTAATTGTGGCCGGAATTCTGTTGTGGAGCACTGGGCATATTGCTTATCGCCAGTACGATCCTCACCCGCATTGGTTCGCGCTCAGCCGTCAGAAACCCTCGCCGTTCTGGTCGCTGGTGCCGGGCGCCGGTCCGCACTTCATTCATGAGCTGACGCCGATTGAAGGAATTCTCCTGATTCTGGCCACGATCGCGATTTACGCTCTGTTTTGAAGGACCCTGGGTTTTAAGCCGCTCGCGTAAGAGTGTGGGTGAAAAAGGCTTCAGCCGGACGCCTCACGCGGAAATCGACTTCCAATTCTTCACCAGATGTTCCGCCGTGCGCCACGCGAGCGCTTGCGCGGTCTGGGTAGGATTCCGCGCGCCGCTGGTGCCCATCACCGACGCGCCCAGCACTCCCAGATTCGGCGCTTCGTGCGAGAATCCGAACCGGTCCACGACATTCGTTTCCGGGTTGTCGCCCATTCGCGTTCCGCCGTAGGCGTGCGTCGTTGGACCACCCCCACCCCCGCCGCCCGGCGGCCGATTCACCTCAATCGCGCCCGCCGCGCGAAACCATTCCTCCATTTTTCGATGCCCGTAATCCACCGCGCGAGCTTCATTTTCTTTCGGTCCACTGGTAATGCGGCACACGGGATCGCCTAGCGGGTCCGTTACCTGCTCGTCCAGATCGAGCCACGTGTTTTCGTACGGGAACGATGAGGTCTGCAGATAAGCCGACGTCCACCGAGCCGCGTTCTCCTTGATGAACGCTTTCCATTTCGATCCCCACGCCGGCGCGCGCCCGAACGTGCTCATCGAGGCGGCTTCGATCGGGTGCATCTCGGTGTGCGGCTGCAAACACGTTCCGCCGATGAATCCGAGGCCGGAATGATCGTAGTTGTCGTCCGCGAAATCGTCCACCGCGGCGGCTTGCGCCGGCGTTCCGTACCAGACATTGATATCGAACGGAAACAGCGCGGAAACACCGCTCTGCTGATGGCCGAAATAATGCTTTCCAACCTGCCCGTGATTGTTCGCGAGCCCGTTGGGATAGGCTTTCGATTTGGACAGCAGAAGCAGACGCGAATTTTCGTAAGTATAGGAGGCGACGAGCACGACTTTCGCCGGCTGAAAATATTCCTTGCCGTCCTTTATATACGTGACGCCGGTGACGCGCCCGTTCGCGTCAGCTTCGATGCGCCGCACGTGGGCGAGATCGTGAATCGCCAGATTCTTCGTCTTGACGGCTGCCGGAATCGTGGTGACCGCGGTCGAGTTTTTCGCGCTGATGTGGCACCCGCCGCGATTGCAGTAGCCGTGGAACACGCAGCCCGGACGGCCGTTGTACTGTTCGGAATTGATCGCCGCGGGCGGGCGGAACGGCTTCCACCCAAGCTTTTGCGCCGCGTCGGCCATGAGCTCCGTGAATCCGCTCGCGCGCAGCGGCGGCATGGGATATTCCCGCTGACGGGGTGCTTCGAAAACATTCCCGCCCGGATCGATGCGGCCTTGTAGATTTCCGGCCTTTCCGGAAACGCCGACCTCGCGCTCGACGATATCGTAATAGCTCTCAAGGTCCTCATACGAGATCGGCCAGTCTTCAAGCGTCGAGTCTTTGGGAATTGCGCTCGCGCCATAGCGGCGCAACACTTCGCTGCGCGTTTTGAAATCCCACGCTTTGAGCCGCCAGCTTTGCGCCCAATAATGAATCGACGTCCCGCCGATCGCGTTCATCATGGGGTGAATGGCGCCGCGCCGCGTGGGTTGGCCCGGCGCGTTGCGCGTGGTCGGCACTTCGCGATTCGCCTTCGGAACCGAGGTGAGCAGGCCGCGAACGTTATTGTGGAGCTCGTCCGGTTTGAAGCTGTGCGGATCCATCCACGTACCTGCTTCGATTCCCGCGACCTTCAAGCCCGCGCGCGCGAGCGGCAGCACGGCCACCCCTCCGGCCGCGCCCAGACCGATCACCGCGACATCCACGGGTTTCAAATTAATGGCCATAAGCGGAGACGCGAACGCGTTTGATCGCGCCTTTGATCTTCTGATCCTCTTCACCGGCAGCCAAGCGCGGACCGGGATAGCGAATCCAATCCCAACCCGCGTAATTCGTGTTACCGCCGTAATGCGGGTCGCTGAGCATTCCTTCGAGCGTGAGCCTGCGCACGCGATCGAAAAATGCGCGCGAATTTTTTTCGATCGCGCCGATCGCGGCGTCCTGCCGATCGGGCCCGAGGTCCGCGAATGCCGCGCCATAAGTATCTCGCGCGAACTTGTCTACGGAGTTCAGACCATCCAGAAACCGCTCTTTTTCGGGCGCGAGAAAATCGGCGAGCGAGGCGTCGATATATTTCGCCGCGCCACATTCGGTGGCGCCGGGTCCGTTTTCATCTTTCGGAACCAGGCGATCGATAAACGCTTCCAGCGTTCGCCGCTGTTCGGTCGAAAAGACCGAATCGACGTTCTGAGCCGCGGTGCGGAGGGCCGCCACCGGCACGATCGCCGCCGCCGCAACCACGCTGCGCCGCGAAAGCTTCCGTTTCGACATGAGCATATTGTATAGCGTTGTGGGGCGCGCTTCAGCCCGCGGCGAATTTCAAATCCGCCCACTCAATCGCCCGCAAAGGAAACTGCGCCGATTAAAATCAGCGCGCAGGTGGAAACCTGCCCCACTGGAGATGCGGATCGAGTTCGAATCGGGTAACCTGTAACTCATTGACCCATCCAAGGAGAAGACCGTGAACCGTTTTCGCAGATTCATGCCGGCGCTGATCGCGCTCCTGGCGATTTCCTTCAGCGCGGCCCAGGAATTGCCGCGCGCCAAGCCTTCCGAAGTCGGCCTCTCGGCAGAGCGCCTGGAGCGCATCATGACGCTCGTCAAAGAAGAAAGCTCGAAGGGCGTTGTACCTGGCGCGGTGCTGCTGGTCGCGCGGCATGGCAAAGTCGCGTGGTATGAGGCCGCGGGCGAGCTCGATCCCGCAACCAAATCGCCCATGCCTCGCGATGCGATCTTCCGCGTCTTTTCGATGAGCAAACCGATCACGACCGTCTCGGCGATGATTCTGTTCGAACAGGGCAAGATCGCGCTCGAAGATCCGCTGGCGAAATATATTCCGGCGTTCTCGCCGCGCGCCCTGAAAGTCGGCGTCGAAAAAACCGACGCCTCGGGCGCGAAAACGCTCGAACTCGAGCCGCTGCGCCGTCCCATCACGATTCAGGATCTGATGCGCCACACCTCGGGGCTCACCTACGGGATTTTCGGAAATTCGCTGGTGAAGCAGGCGTACAACAAAGCCAAGGTGCTGGACGGCGATTACACCAATGAAGAGTTCGCCGGGCGCATCGCGAAACTGCCGCTGCAATTTCAGCCTGGAACGGTGTGGGAATACAGCCACTCGGCCGATATTCTGGGCCGCGTGGTGGAAGTCGCTTCCGGAATGCCGCTGTACGATTTCGAAAAGAAAAATCTGCTGAGCGTGCTGGGCATGAACGAAACCGGATTCTACGTGACCGACCAGGCCAAACAATCGAGAATTTCCGAGCCGTTCCCGAATGACCGCACCATCGGCATCGGCGCGCAGATCGGCGATCCGCGGGTGGAAGGAAAATGGCAGTCGGGCGGCGGCGGAATGGTCAGCACCGCCATGGACTACGCGAAATTTTGTCAGATGATGCTTAATCGCGGTGTGCTGAACGGCCATCGCATTTTGAGCCCGAAAACGGTCGATTTCATGACCACCGATCACCTCGGCGCGACCATCGCGCACGATGGGCCCACGTTTTTCGCGGGTCCTGGCTACAGTTTCGGGCTGGGATTCGCCGTGCGAGTGAATGAAGGGCTGGCTGCGGATAACGGCTCGGTCGGCGATTACACCTGGAACGGCGTCGCGGGGACCAATTTCTGGGTCGATCCCAAGGAAGATATGTTCGTGGTGTTCATGATCACTTCGCCGCGCGCGCGGACCCACTATATGACGCTGGTTCGCAACATGGTGTATGCGGCGATTGAGAAGTAGCTGTGGTTTGATGTTGAGATGGACTTTTCTGGAGAAAATAACTGATGCGAAGCTCACGTTCTTACCTGTTGATGTTGGTCGCCTGTATCGCGTTGTTGATCGCCGGATTCCTGTGGGCGCAGCCCCCGGCTCCTCAGGAGGCCCCGGCGGAGCCTCCGCCGAACCAATCGAACGATCCCATTCTGCATGGTTTCGAATTCCGTTCCATCGGCCCCGCCACCATGATGGGCCGCGTCGACGATATCGCCGGATCGGAAAAAGATCCCATGATCGTTTACGTCGGATTCGCCACCGGCGGTCTCTGGAAATCCACCGACGGCGGCAATCACTGGCGATCCCAGTTCGACAACATGCAGAACGAGTCGATCGGCTCCATAGGCATTGCCCCGTCGGACCCGAACGTCGTCTATGTGGGCACCGGCGAAGCGAATAATCGCCAGAGTTCCTCCATCGGCGACGGCATTTGGGGCACAACCGACGGCGGCAAGACATGGAATCATCTGGGACTCGAAGATTCGCAGGCGATCGGCCGCATCGTGGTCGACCCCGCCAATCCGAAAATTGTCTATGCCGCCGTGAATGGTCACCTGTTCGGGCCCAATTCCGAGCGCGGATTGTACAAATCGACCGACGGTGGCGCGCATTGGACCCAATCGAAATATATCGACGAGAACACCGGATTTACGGACGTCGCGATCGATCCATCGAATCCCAGGATTCTCTACGCGGCGTCGCTTTCGCGGCGCAGGACATGGTGGGGATATAACGGCGGCGGCCCGAACTGCGCGCTGTGGAAGACCACCGACGCCGGCGCGAGTTGGACCAAACTCGACGGTCCCGGATGGCCGAAGGCGAAAGATGGTATCTACGGCCGCATCGCGATGTCCATTTTCCGGGCGAAACCGAGCACGATCTACGCGCAGGTGGAGGTCGGCGCGAGCGCGGGAACGGGCGGCGGAACGACGGCGGAAGGCGGTCCGTCTCGCGGCGGACGCGGAGGCGGGCCGGATGAATTCGGCGGCGGGGGTGGTGGAGGCCGCGGGCGCGGAAATCAGCCTCCGAATCCCAACGGCAGCGGAGTGTATCGCTCCGACGACGGTGGAAAAACGTGGACCTTCGAAAGCAACCAGGACCAGCGCCCCACTTATTTCAGCCAGATTCGCGTCGATCCGGTGAACGCGGATAAACTTTTCGTGGGCGGAAATCCGGGGCAGATGTCGCTCGATAGCGGCAAGACGTGGAAGCCGCTCACTGGCTCGCACACGGATTATCACGCGATCTGGATCAACGTGAAAGATCCGCGCATTGTCGCCGTGGGCCACGACGGCGGCATCGATTTCAGCTACGACGGCGGCTTCACCTGGGATTATCACAACGATATCGCGGTGGGCCAGTTCTACCAGGTTTCCGCCGACATGCGCCGTCCTTATTATGTGTGTGGAGGGTTGCAGGACAACAACGCGTGGTGCGGGCCGAGCGCGGTTCGCTCCAACAACGGTCCCGTGAATACCGATTGGTTCACGGTCGCCGGCGGCGACGGATTCTACACTCGCCAGGACCCCACCGATTGGGCGACCGTCTACGGCGAATCGCAGGACGGCAACATGAGCCGCCACGATCTACGTATCGGCGTCCAGAAAAATATCCGGCCGACCGTCGGCCGCGGCGGCGCAACCACCGGCCAGGCCGAGCCGACCGCAAACGAGATTAATCGCGCCAACAATCCGCCCGCAGGCGAGCCGCCTGCGCCCGCGGAAGCCGGCGGTGGAGGAGGATTCGGGCGCGGAGGGCCTCCGAACGTCGTCAACGCACCGCCCCATGTCGAGCCGTTCCGCTTCTATTGGAACGCGCCGTTCGAAATTTCGCCGCACAATCCCAACGTCGTGTACATGGGCGCGCAGTTCTTTTTCAAGTCCGCCAATCGCGGCGATACGTGGTGGATGAATCCGACCGATTTGAGCAAGAACGTCAACCGCTGGTCGCCCGAGATGGCGATCATGGGCGTCCCCGGTGATAAACCGATGGCCGAGAAACATGACGGCTATTCGGCGAGCTCGCTTATCACGCAGGTGCGCGAATCGCCCTCACGCCCGGGGATCCTGTGGATCGGCACGGATGACGGAAATCTGCAAGTGAGCCGCGACGGCGGCGAAACTTTCACGGAGGTGATCCAAAACATCTCCGATGCGCCCAAAGGATACGTGCAGGTTGCGCGCATCGAGCCGTCGCATTTCGATCCCGCAACGGCGTATGTCGCCCTCGATAATCATCGCAACGACGACTATAAGCCGTACCTGTTCAAGACCACGGATTACGGCAAGACGTGGACAAATATCAACGGCGATCTTCCGTCGAAGGGCAACATCAACGCTGTGCGCGAGGATTACGACAATCCGGATCTGCTGTTCGTCGGCACGGAGTTCGGATTGTTCGTTACCTTCGACGGCGGCAGGGAGTGGAAGCGCTTCATGACGGGCATGCCCAGCGTGCGTGTGGACGACATCCTGATTCATCCGCGCGATCGCGATTTGATCATCGGCACGCACGGCCGCTCGATTTTCATCGCCGACGATATTTCGCCGCTCGAAAAGCTGCACACCTCGGATGACCTGCATCTGTTCGAGCCGCGGCCAGCGGTCTTGTGGAAACTCGATCGCCAGGCGCTGCGCCAGGTGACCAATCGCGATTTCAAGGGCGAAAATCCGCAAGGCGGAACGGCCATCAGCATCTGGTCGAAGAGCGATCTCGGCAAGGGCAAGCTTGAGTTTTTGCAAAATAACAAGGTCGTCAGCACCATGGATGTCGACCTGAAGGCCGGGATGAACCGGTTCCAGTGGAATATGCGCGGTCCTGCGCCGCCGCCCCCGCCGGGTCGGGGCCGGGGTGAGCAGGGTGGCCGCGGCGATGAAGGGGGCCGCGGTCGTGGGCCGCGCGGTGTTCCGTTCGTCGCGGCGGGCGGGTTCGGTGGCGGCGGCGGAGGCGGCGGCGGTTTCGGACGCGGCGCGCAGCTCGGTCCGCTGATGGAACCGGGAACTTACATGGTTCGCCTGACCGTTGGCGGCGAAACGCGCGAATCGTCCGTGGACGTCCTCGACGACATCTGGATGCGCCCGCAGTAGAATCGATCGGGAGGGTCTATGTGCACCCTGAAACGCCGTTCTTTCCTGGGTTCGTCCGCCGCGCTCATCGGCGGCGGCTTTTCGGCGACGCGAACGGCCCGAGCGCAGACCGGCGCGGTTCATCACATCCACACCGTCTCGTTGATGACCGAGACGGCCAATCGCTTCCTGGCCGCGCTCGACGAACAACAAAGGGCGAAAACGGTCATCCCGTTCAATGATCCGGAGCGCATGCGCTGGTTCTACACTCCCGTCGAGCGCAAGGGAATCACGGTCTCCGAGCTGGCTCCCTTTCAGCGCCCGCTGGCGACCGCGCTGCTTGCGGCGGGACTCAGCCAGACCGGCTTTATCAAAGCCGCGACCATCATGAGCCTCGAAGAGGTCCTGCGGCTCATCGAGAACGGCAAAGGCCCCAGGCGCGATCCTGAAAATTATCACTTCACGATCTTCGGCACGCCGTCCGGCGACGGCGCCTGGGGGTACCGCGTCGAAGGCCACCATTTGAGCCACAACTACACGATTACGAACGGGCAGGTGACCGACGGCCCGAGTTTCTTCGGCTCCAATCCCGCCCAGGTCCGGCAGGGTCCCCGCCGGGGGCTCCGCGCGCTCGCGCAGGAAGACGATCTCGGCTTTGCCGTCCTCAAGTCCCTCGATGAGCCCCGGCAAAAGACCGCCATCGTAGATCCCAAGGCCTACGCCGATATCCTGACGACCAACTCGCGCGCGGCGGCTCTGAAAGGGCAGCCGTCGGGGCTCGCGGCGGACAAAATGAATAAACGCCAGTTCGATGCTCTGCGCGCGCTGCAGGAGCTTTACGCGTCCAATGCCGCGAGCGATATCACGGCGCGGCGGATCGAGCAGATCGACAAGGCCGGGCGAAACGTCTGGTTCGCGTGGGCCGGCGGCGCCAAACCCGGCGATCCGCATTACTATCGCGTCCAGACGGATTCATTTTTGATCGAATTCGATATGACGCAGGATAATGCGAATCATATTCATTCGGTATGGCGCGATCTGGCCGCTGATTTCGGCGGGGATCTGCTCAAGGCGCATTACAAGAGCAGTCATCTTCCTGGAATTGCGTAGACCGCCCGTCTCCACCCGAACGCGCTGCATGGCTCGCGCGCCGAACCGCGGCGGCAGGAAGCCGGCAAACTCTGAATTTCTAAGTCCACCCGATCGTTAACAGGACAATTTGCAACTCGCCCGGTTTCAATGGTTCGCGTTTTGGCCTCAGCGCGTTCGGTTTGCGCCTACCGGCCGCCCGGCTTTTTCGTGTCCGCCTTCGGCGCGACCAGACACTGGTCCGAACGGCAATTGTGCGAATTCTCCGAACCGAGCTTTTCGAGGAGCGCCACCGTATCGGGGTGGGGCAGTCCGAAGCGCGTGGGACCGTTCGCCATGTCGGCGACCGTGTTCTTGTCTTTGGCGACCGCCTTTACGTCGGCGCCGTGCTCCACCAGGTATTGAACCAGCTGGTTATTGCCGATGTAAGCGGCTCCGTGCAGCGCCGTGTAGCCGCGCGAATCGGCGGTATTCACGTCCGCGCCCAGCTCGACGCAATATTTCACCGCATCGAGCCAGGTCGCATCCGTCGCATTCATGCTGTAGTGATAACCCCAGCCGATTCCCGACGCGGCTTCGAGCGGAGTGGTGCCGCCGGCCGTCGGAATATCGGGATTGGCGCCGTAGGCGACCAGCAGCTTCATCGCATCGACATCGGTG
The DNA here is from genome assembly GCA_030044325.1 of Bryobacteraceae bacterium. Classification (GTDB taxonomy): domain Bacteria; phylum Acidobacteriota; class Terriglobia; order Bryobacterales; family Bryobacteraceae; genus Palsa-187. The sequence continues at coordinate 812 of JASHWA010000254.1, read as the reverse complement.
GACGACGCCGCGCGCCAGAACGCGGTCGCGCCGGCCGTATCGACCCAGGAATGATCGCCGAAGGAGCGGAACCACAGCTTCTTCTGGAGCCGCGCGTCGGGATTGGCGCCATCTTTGAGCAGCGCCCGCATCAATTCGAGATACGTCGTCTTCTCCTGCCCGACGCTGGCCGCCGGAAACCATCCCTTGGGCGCCCATTGCTGATCGACGGCCGCGTAGAGCGCCGTTAAACCCTGTTCGTTCGAAAGATTCGGGTCCGCGCCCCACTCGACCAGGAATTTCGCCAGATCGAAATGGCCGTTCATGATGGCCATCACCAGCGCGCTGGTTTTTTCCGACGCCGAAACTTGGTTGATGTTTGCGCCGCCTTCGAGCAGAGCGCGCGCGGCATCCATCTGCCCGTCGCGCGCGGCGTAGAGCAGCGCGGTCATGCCGCCCATGTCCTGGGTGCCGCGCTCGCGAATGATGCCGAACATGCTGCCGTTGCCGTCGCCCGAATCTTCCTTCTTCTGCGCCGGCAGCCGTTTTTCGATCGCGTCAACCTTGGCGTTGAGCTTCTGCACCAGGTCTTTCAAATCGCCTTCGCCCGGTTTCGCGCCGGTTTCGTAAAGCGCGGATTTGAGACCAATGGCTGCGGCGAAAGTGTCGAGCGCGGCTTTATCGGCGTCCGGATTTTTAGCGGAGGCCGCAGCCGCGGATTTGGCGTCGGGGGATTTAGGATCGGCGATCGTTCCTCCGCCGTCCGCGAATCGAGCCGCGGGTTTGGGCAACTTTACAGCCTTGGTCGCGACGTTGGGATCGGCGTGCGCGTC